>CALKYG010000179.1 GCA_938003575.1 uncultured Alphaproteobacteria bacterium | reverse complement strand
CCTTGTCCAGATCGACGATTCCGAACAGCGCTATGAACTCGCTCGTCTAAAAGCTCAATATCCGATCGCCAAAGCGAATTCGGCGCGCTACGCAGACTTGCTTGCGAACAATGCGGCATCGAAGCTGGAGGCGGAGGCCGCCTTCAACGCCTACAAAGCTGCAGAGGCCAACCTGAAGGCGGCGGAGTTCGCCGTCAGTCAGCGCGCAATACGCGCGCCGTTCGCCGGCGTCGTCGGGCTGACGACGATTGAAGCAGGCGATTATATTCGCGCCGGCGAAGTCGCGACGACGATCGACGATCTTTCCTCGCTGATCATTGAGTTTACAGTGCCGCAGGAATCGGCCCGCGACGTTAAATCCGGGCAGACGGTCAGCGCCGCCCTCGCGTCGGCTCGGGGCGAAAGCGTTGTCGGAACGGTTTCGGCGATAGACAGCCGCGTCGATGCCGTCTCTCGAACGCTCAAGGTTGAAGCGACATTCGTTAATCAGGACGGAAGGTTAATTCCGGGCGCTACCTACGCTGTTTCGACGACAAACCAGGGCGCGCCGGCCCTGTCGGTCCCCGGTCTCGCCGTCCAGTGGGACCGGACGGGCGCTTATGTCTGGAAACTGGACGAGGCAGGCGCCGCAATGCGCGTTTCAGTGCTCATCTTGCAACGGCGCGACCAGCTCGCCGTGCTGGAAGGAGACCTCAAGCCCGGCGACGTCATCGTCGTGGAGGGTGCTGACCGTATCCGGCCGGGCATGCGTTTTCCGAACGCAGTCAGCGGGATCGTGTTCACCGACTCATCTGCGGCCGGCTGACCATGAACGAGACCGACCGTACGGCGGACAGCGCAGGGTTCATCGCTTCGCTGGTCAAACGCCCCATCCTCGCGATGGTCGTCAATATGATCATCGTTCTTGCGGGGCTTGCCGCGCTCTTCGGCGTTGAAGTGCGCGAGCTGCCGGATGTCGACAATCCGATCGTCACTATCGAAACCCGTTATCCCGGGGCCACGCCAGACGCTATCGACGCCGAAGTGACGTCAATCCTTGAAAACGCGGTCGCGCAGGTCGACGGAGTGACGTCGATCTCATCCTCATCGTCGCGAGAACGAAGCCGGATCGTCGCGGAATTTTCGCCAAACGTCGACATTAACATCGCTGCGACTGATGTGAAGAACGCCGTATCCACCGTGACCGGCCGGCTGCCGGAAGACGTTGAGGAGCCGGTCGTAGTCAAGGCTGACAATGACTCCCAGCCGATTATGCGCCTCACTATTTCGTCGTCCGCCATGGCGCCCGGGGATCTCGCCGATCTCGTCGAGGATGTGATCGCGCCGCGCGTTCAGGCCGTCGAAGGCGTCGCACAGGTTCAAATCTACGGGCACAGGAAGCGCGCTGTCCGCGTCAGGATCATGCCGGCGTCGTTGGCGGCGCGCGGGCTTTCCGTTGAAGATGTTGCGCGCACCGTCGCGTCGGCGTCGCAGAGTGCGCCGGCGGGACGGCTGCGCAATGCGGCGCAGGAGATCGTGATCCGCGCCGAGACGCCAGCGACGACGCCGGAAGACATCGCCGGGCTGCGCCTTACCGAAGAGACGAGGATCGGTGATGTCGCGGTCGTCGAATGGGGCTTCGAAGACGAAGCGACCAGCGCGCGCGTCAACGGCGTGCCGGGTGTTGGAATCGGCGTCCTGCGCCAGGCGCAGTCAAACACCGTCGCGGTTTCAAAGGGCGTCAAAGCGGCGATCGCCGATCTTCGGGCGGGTTTGCCGACGGGCGTTGTCGTCGGCGTTACGACCGACGATTCGATTTTTATCGAGCGTTCGATAGAAGAAGTTGTCACGAGCCTTTTCATATCGACGGTCATCGTTATCGGCGTCATCTTCGTCTTCCTCGGGTCCTTTCGTGCGACGGTCATTCCGGCAATCGCCATACCGATTTCCCTCATCGGCACGGTTGCAGCGATTTACCTCGCGGGTTTTTCAATCAATATCCTGACGCTGCTCGCACTCGTGATGGCGACCGGGCTTGTCGTTGATGACGCAATCGTCGTCACAGAAAATATCGAACGATGGAGGCAGGCAGGGACGGGCAAGCGCGCCGCCGCAGTGCTCGCCACGCGCGAAATCGTGTTCGCGGTCATTGCAACTACAGCGACGCTCGCTGCGGTCTTCGTTCCGATCTCCTTTCTGCCGGGTCAAGCAGGCCAGCTTTTTTCCGAATTTGGTTTCGTGCTGGCTTTTTCCGTGCTGATCTCATCGTTCGTCGCGCTGACGCTCTGTCCGATGCTGTCTATCCGGCTCGGCCGGGATTCCGCGCAGGAGCAAGAATCTGGAAGAGGGCCATTTCGCATCTTTGCGCGTCTTTACCGCAGTTTGCTGACATTCGTTATTTCGGTGCCGCTCGCCCCCGTCATCGCGTCGCTGGCATTTCTCGCCGCCGCGATTGGCGCCTATGTGACCCTTCCGCGGGAGCTTACGCCGACCGAGGACCGCGGCCGCGTGTTTTTCACCATTAGCGGCCAGGAGGGCGCGACTTTCGGTTTTGTCGACGACAAAGTGCGGATCGTCGAAGGCATCTTAAGAGACGTTGTCGATCGCGGGGTCGGGACCAACGTCATTTCAATCAACGGTGCAGGCGGCGGAAGTTTCGCATTTGCCGCGGTCATCCTGAAGGATTGGAGCGAACGCGAGGAAACTCAGCAGGAGATCGAAGCCATGCTGAGGCCGGCCATGTCTGAAATTCCGGGGGTCATCGCAACGAGCCGCAGCGGCAACAGCCTCGGGATCAGAGGCGGAGGACAGGGGTTGCAGTTTGCGGTTCTCGGGGACGACTATCAGGCGACGGCGGACGCCGCCGAGCGGCTGTCGGCGGAGCTTGCGAATTCTGAACTCTTTACTGACGTTCGCCCAAATATCCGCTTTTCACGGCCCCAGTTAACAGTCGAAGTGGATCGCGAGGCGGCGGCGCTTCTCGGCGTGCCGACGTCGTCGATCACGACGACGCTCGCTGCCATGTCCGATGAGTTTCGGGCCGCGGAGATTTTCGTCGGCGATAATGTCATCAATGTCTATCTTTCCGCCGGCGGCGAGCCGATCGACGATCCGACGGATCTTTCGAACCTGTTTGTAAAGACGAAGACAGGCGTCTTCGTTCCCATAACCTCCATCGCCTCCATCAAGGAAACCCCTATTGCGTCTACACTCTCGCGAGAACAGCGGCGTCGCGCGGTCCCGGTGACGGCGAGCCTTGCGGAGGGCGTAAGGCTTGGCGACGCCATCGATGTCATGCGCGATGTTGCCGCAGCCAACCTTGACGGTTCAATGTCGACGGTGCTCCTTGGGGAAGCGCGGATTCTGCAGCAGTCCAGCGACTCGACGCTGATCGTCTTCGCATTCGCCGCACTCATTGTGCTGCTGGTGCTCGCTGCGCAGTTTGAAAGCTTCATTTCCGCGCTCATTATCATGCTGACGGTGCCGTTCGGTCTTGCGGCTGCGGTCTTCGCTATTCAACTGACCGGCGGCTCGCTGAATTATTACAGCCAGATCGGGCTGGTTCTGCTCATCGGCATAATGGCGAAAAACGGCATTCTCATCGTCGAATTCGCCAACAAGCGGCGAGATGACGGCGCATCGCTTCGCGATGCAATCCTCGACGCGTCAATGACACGATTGAGGCCTGTCCTAATGACGGCTCTATCGACCCTGCTTGGCGGATTGCCGCTCATCCTCGGCTCCGGCGCCGGTGCGGAATCGCGCGCGGCGCTCGGATGGGTCGTTTTCGGCGGTCTTGGTTTCGCAACGATTTTCACACTTTTCCTGACGCCGGTGACCTTTCTTGCGCTTGCGCGCTTTGCAAAGCCGCGCTCGACCGAGGCCGGAAAGCTCGCCGCTGAACTCGCCGCCGCGCCGCGCCGCGCGGAAAGCTGAGGCGCTCGGGTCGACTTTTGCCGCAGGACGGCGGATACAGGCGGACGATCCGAAATCCCGCCGGAATCCTGCATGTCGAAAACACCTATTCGCCTCTATCTCGTCGACGGCTCTTCTTATATTTTTCGCGCCTATCACGCGCTGCCGCCGCTAACACGAAAGTCTGACGGTCTTCCTGTCGGCGCCGTCGCGGGCTATTCGAATATGCTGTACAAGCTCCTCGCCGACATGACCGACGAGCATGAGCCGACGCATTTCGCGGTCATATTCGACCACTCGGGGAAGAGCTTCCGCAATAACATCTACCCCGAATACAAGGCCAACCGTCCGCCGGCGCCGGAAGATCTCGTGCCGCAATTTCCCTTGGTGCGCGAAGCGACACGCGCATTCAACGTGCCCTGCATCGAACTTGAAGGCTATGAGGCGGATGATCTGATCGCCTCTTACGCCAGGGCGGCGGAAAGGGCCGGGGGGACTTGCGTCATCATTTCCTCCGACAAGGACCTGATGCAGCTCGTCAATGACAAGATCACGCTGTTTGACACAATGAAGAACAAGTGGATCGCGCGCGAAGAAGTGATCGAAAAGTTCGGCGTGCCGCCCGAAAAAGTCGTCGAGGTGCAGGCGCTCGCGGGCGATTCCGTCGACAATGTGCCAGGCGTTCCGGGCATCGGGATCAAGACAGCCGCACAGTTGATCGAGGAATATGGCGATGTCGAGACGCTGCTCGCGCGCGCCGGGGAGATCAAACAGCAAAAGCGCCGTGAAAGGCTGATCGAGAGCGCGGACGCCGCACGGATATCAAAGGAGCTCGTCATCCTGAAAGACGACGCGCCGTTGCCTGAGCCGCTCGAAGATCTCAGGGTCAGGCCGCTCGACGTCGGGCTCCTTGCGCCGTTCCTCAGAAAAATGGAGTTCAATACGCTGCTGAAGCGCATTGACGGCGACACCGGTCCAGAGCCGGCGGCGACCGATAAAAAAGATCCGGGAACCGTCGTCGCAGCGCCCGCGGGGGCCGCTTATGAGACCGTCTATGACGAGGGCGCGCTGAAGGCGTGGATTGCGGCCGCCTACGAGAGGGGAGTCGTCGCCGTCGACACTGAAACGGACGCCCTTGACGCGATGGGGGCGGCGCTTGTCGGCGTGTCACTTTGCGTTGAACCTGGCGCCGCCTGTTACATCCCTCTCGGTCACGGCGCGAAGGGGCTGGCTCTCGATGACGCCGATACTTCAAAACAGATGCCGCTTGAGAAGGCGATCAAATTGTTGAAGCCATTGCTTGAGGATGAAAGCGTTCTCAAAGTCGGCCAGAACCTCAAGTACGACATGCATGTCTTCGCCCGTCGCGGCGTCAACATTGCGCCGATCGATGATACGATGCTCATTTCCTACGCGCTTGACTGCGGCGCGCACGGCCACGGCATGGATGAGCTTTCAAGGCTTCACCTTCAGCACGGCACGATCAAGTTCTCTGACGTCGTTGGAACAGGCAAAAAGCAGAAGACGTTTGATGAAGTCGAAATCGTGAAGGCGACGCAATACGCCGCAGAGGATGCGGATGTCACGTTACGCCTCCATCGGCATCTGAAGCCGCGGCTGGCCGCGGAAGGCAAGGCGACCGTCTATGAAACGCTGGAGCGCCCGCTCGTTCCCGTCATTCAGGCGATGGAGCACATTGGGGTGAAGATCGACCCGGCGGTGCTTGCCCGGCTTTCAGCCGACTTTGCACAGCGCATGGCGAGGCACGAAGCCGAAGCGCACGAACTGGCCGGTGAGGAATTCAACCTGGGCTCGCCGAAACAGGTTTCCGACATCCTTTTCGGCAAGCTCGGCCTGCCGGGCGGAAAGAAGACATCGACGGGTGCGTGGTCGACTTCGGCGGACATCCTGGAGGAATTGGCGGCGGCCGGGCACGAACTCCCGCGCGCCATTCTCGACTGGCGCGGTCTTGCCAAGTTGAAGTCAACATACACCGATGCGCTGCCGGCCGCGATCAACAGGGAAACCGGCCGCGTGCATACCTCCTATTCTCTTGCAGCGACGACGACAGGGCGTCTTGCATCGACAGATCCTAACTTGCAGAACATCCCGATACGGACGGAAGACGGCCGCAAGATCAGGACCGCCTTCGTGCCGGAAAAGGGCAATGTGCTCGTTTCCGCCGACTACAGCCAGATCGAGCTTCGACTTCTTGCGCATATCGCCGGACTCGAATCTATGAAGAAGGCGTTTGCGAACGGAGTGGACATCCATGCAATGACTGCGTCGGAGATGTTCGGCGTGCCGGTCGACGGAATGGATCCGATGGTGCGCCGGCGCGCCAAGGCGATCAATTTCGGCATTATTTACGGGATATCGCCTTTCGGCCTCGCACATCAGCTCGGCATCGACCGGAGCGAAGCGAAGGCCTATATCGACAGCTACTTCGTTAAATTTCCAGGCATCCGGAAATATATGGATGACACGATCGCGGCGGCGAGAGAGCAGGGTTACGTTGAAACGATTTTCGGACGGCGCACCTATGTCGTCGGAATCAACGACAAGAATCCGGCGCTACGGGGCTACGCCGAACGCCAGGCGATCAATGCGCCGATACAGGGCGCCGCCGCCGACGTCATAAGACGCGCGATGATCCGCGTGCCGGACGCGCTGGAAGAGGCGCGACTTTCAGCGAGAATGCTGCTGCAGGTGCATGACGAACTCGTTTTCGAGTGCCCAAAGGAAGAGGCCGGAAGGACAATCGAAATTGCGCGCGGTGTGATGGAATCGGCGGCGTTGCCAGCTGTCGAGATTTCCGTGCCGCTTGTTGTGGATGCGCGCGCTGGAGCCAATTGGGAAGAGGCGCATTAAACTTACAGGAGTTTGCGACGAACCTCATGGTCGACAAATCGTCCACAATGGGCATTACGGCACTATCACCTGCAGACCGCAGTGATTGGGAACGTCTTTGGCGCGGATATCAAGAGTTTTACGGTGTTTCGCTTTCCTCGGAGGCGACAGATGCGAACTGGGCGCGCTTGCTCGATCCGGATGAGCCGATCTTTGGGGCGATTGCGATCCTTGGCGGCGTCAAAGTCGGGTTGGCTCATTGGATATTTCATCGGTCGACATGGTCGATTGGCGATTACTGCTATCTTCAGGATCTCTTCGTCGACAAAAGCGCGCGGGGACATGGCCTTGGGCGTTCGCTGGTCGAGTTTGTTTACGACGCCGCGCTCGCACACGACTGCCCGCGCGTCTACTGGCTGACGCACGAGACCAACAACGACGCGCAGGCGCTTTAAGACAGGATCGCGGAACGCTCAGGTTTCATCCAATACAAGAAACTCAGCCCGTTCGGCCGTAAATGGCGCAGTTAAAGAGGCCTTTTGTCGGGCAGCAACGGCGCTGCAGGTTCAAGCGTGATTTCGATTCGGCGGTTGCCAGGCGCGTATGGATTTTCCGGATAGAGCGGAAATGCGTCGCCGCGTCCCGCGACGCCGGCGACGCGGCTTGCCGGGAAACCCGCTCCCTCCATCACGCGGCGCGCCGCGTTCGCCCGCGCTGCGGTCAGGTCGAACGGCGAATAAGCGCCCGCCCCCGACGCGTCAGCGTGGGCGTCAATGAAGATGCGGTTGGCGAGCGGCGTCAGCGCGCGCGCTGTCTCCTCAAGCAAAGCTTTTGCCTGGGCAGTTGGTTCTGCGGCGCCGGGCGCGAACATTGCCCGCCCTTCCGAGTCAACAATCAACACCTGGAGGCCGGTCTCGGTGAGGTTTATGGTGATCGCGTCGTTGGCGTCCCTTGCGATCGGCCGCATGAGGATCGCATGTTCGAGCTTTTCACGAACGGCCTCAAATCGGCGTCTGTCTGACTCCGCATTCTCATACGCCCCTTTGGCGCCGTTCATGCCTGCGGCGGGTTTCGCGGACAATGTTTCCGCCAGTCCCTGCCCGGATGGCGTCGCAACAGGCGAGACGGAGCTCGGCTGCCGCGCTTCGGGCGCGCCTTCGAGTCTGACATCGCCCGCGTAGCGTCGCACCTCAGTGACGCCGAACGCCTCACGGATCGATCCGGCAACGACTTGCATCTTCGCCTTGTCCTGAATCGAGAACGAAACGATTAGAACGAAGAAGCAGACGAGTAACGTCATAAGGTCGGCGTAGGTGATGATCCACGCGCCTGACTTGCGTACGCGGCCCCGCGATATGGGGTTGATGCTCATGCTGCAACGTTCGCAAAGGCGCCGCGCGCCTTCTCGGGAAGATAGACGATCAGCATATCGGTGATCGCATCTGGCGATCGTCGCTCGGCGACCTGACAAAGACCGTCTATGATGAGGGAGAGATTGGTTTCCTGAACGTCTAGCTTGGCGGCGAGCTTATCGGCGATCGGAAGCGCGAGTACGTAGGCGATGAGCGCCCCGTAGAGCGTGGTCAGCAGCGCGATCGCCATTGCGGGGCCGATGGTCGAGGGGTCTTCCATTGTCGAGAGCATTTTTACGAGTCCGACGATCGTGCCGATCATGCCGAAGGCGGGGGCCGCTTCGCCGATCGCGCGAAAAACTTTTTCACCGTCCACCAGGCGCTTGATTTCAAGCTCACGCTCGCGAGTAAGCTGGGCGCGCAGATGGTCGACAGAGAGCCCGTCGGCGATCATCTGCTTTCCGCGTGCGAGGAACGGGTCGGAGACGGGCGTACGCTCAAGACCCATGGGTCCCTGGCGACGCGCGACTTGGGCAAGGGCCCTGACTTCCTCAAGGAGATCGCCTGCGTTCTTGGCGTGGTCAAAGAAGGCGGTCCGGGCGCCGGTTGCGACGGCGTTGACGACATCATCCACCGGAAACCGCAGAACCGTCGCCGCTGCCGCGCCGCCGACGACGATGAGAAAGCTCGGCATGTTGAAAAAGACAGCGACGGCGCCTGACATCGCGATCGCGAGCCCGACGACGAGAACGCCGGCGACGATGCCGCCGAAGGTGGCGAAGTCCATGCGCATGGGTAAATGGTTCCTCACTTGTGGGAGACCATAGTCGACAGCACGTAAAGACGACGCTTAAGGCTTGTCTAAAATTGGTGCGGACGGGACGTTAAGGGCCGGTTTACGAATTGGCGTCTCAACCGTGCCGCTTTTGGCGCTCCGGCGATGTGACGAGGGAGGCTGCCCAATCTTTCGCCCACCGATCGAGATTTGCGAATTCCGCAGCCAGTTCGGCGCCCTTTTCAGTCAGACCATAGCCGTCGCCGGCATGGTCTATGAGGCGGGCCTCACGAAGGGATCTGAGGCGACGATTGAGCAGCGTCGGAGACACCGCATCACATCGTTCTCGAAGCTCGCGAAAAGACGCGCGCCCGGCCGCCAGCTCCCATAGGATCCTGAGAGTCCAGCGCTCGCCGAGAAGATCGAGGAGCACCATGATCGGGCGGCCAGTTGATGACCCTCGCGCTTTCGTTCCCGGGCGTTTCGCCGCCATAAAATCCTCTCGCTTGACGCTACTTTAAATGTAGCAGATAAATGCTACAGAAACAGTAGCGGCTGGCTCAAATGATGGATAATGTGTTGAAACCGATCCAGGAACCCTTTCCGGAGAAGATCGCGGCCGCGCTCGCCGCTTACCCGAGAATCGAAGGACGCCTCCTTTCGCTGTTCTTGACTTTCGCGAACAGCCGACGATTTCTCGAAAAAGGCGTTCCCAATCTCCTCGATAAGGGCAGTCCGCTGCCTCTCAGAATCCGCGAGATCGTCATCCTCCGGGTCACTGCGAACCGGAGATGCGAATATGAATGGGGCGTTCATGCCGCGATCTTCGCGGGTCCTGCGAAACTGACGCCGGAACAGGTCGCCGCCACCGCTGTGGATGATTTTGAGACAGCTACGTGGCCGGCGAAGGAAGCGCGACTGCTCATCGCCATAGACGCGCTATGTCGAACGGGGACGCTGTCGGACGATTTGCTGAGGTCCTTTCAAGAAGATTGGGATCCCGAGCAGCAGCTCGAAATTCTGGCGCTTTGCGGCGCTTACACGACCGTCAGTCTCGTCGCCAATGTGGCGCGCCTTGCCGCTGAACCATTCGCCGCGCGCTTTCCGAACGCGGATTAGCCCCACGGACCTTTCTTCACTTCAAATGCCGGCGCTGCACCGCCGTGCGCCGGCGCGAGGCCGCGCCCCGCCATCGCCATCAGCCGATCGATGCGGTTCTGGGTCGACGGATGCGTCGAGAAGAGATTATCGGCCCCTCGGCCCGAGAGCGGGTTGACGATCATCAACTGACCGGTTTCCGGATGCATTTCAGCCGTCATATTCGGAATGCGCGCCGCGCCGTTTGCGATCTTGGCCAGCGCGGAGGCGAGCGCCTGCGGCCGCCCGCAGATTTCAGCCCCGACCCGGTCCGCTTCATATTCGCGTCCGCGGCTGATCGCCATCTGGACAAGGCCGGCGGCAAGCGGCGCCAAAAACATCATGGCGAGCGCCGAGACGATGTTGCCGCCATTATTGTCGCGGTTGCCGCCGAAAAACATCGCAAAGTTGGCGAGGGCCGTGATGGCGCCGGCGATGGTCGCCGTTACCGTCATGGTCAGCGTGTCACGATTTTTTACATGCGCCAGCTCATGCGCCATCACGCCGGCGACCTCTTCCTGATTGAGCATCGTCAACAAGCCGGTCGTCGCCGCGACCGCGGCGTTCTCGGGATTTCTTCCCGTTGCAAAGGCGTTCGGCTGGTCCGAGTTGATGAGGGTCACTTTCGGGCGTGGAAGACCCGCTTTGTCGGCAAGCTGTTCCACGATCTCGACATAGCGCCGGACGGCGCCCGAGGGATGTGCGCGGTCGACCAGTTCAGCGCGATACATCCGAAGCACAATCTTGTCCGCGTTCCAATAGGCGAACAGGTTCGTCGCCGCAGCGAAGGCGAGGGCGATCACCATGCCGCCCGCGCCGCCAAGCGCGTAGCCCACTACGCCAAAAAGCGCAGTAAGGGCGGCAAGGAGCACATAAGTGCGAAGGCGGCTCATGCTATCCCTATTTCAATCCACATCGCCCGCCTATATGTGAAGCGGCAAACGACCCTTCAATATGAATGACGACCAGAATAACGAAGCACAAATCGAGGGCGCCGCGCCCGGCGTAAAACTGACGCCTGCGGCCAGACGCGCGCTTGAGGAAGCGGCGATGCGGCGTCGCGCGCAGAATTTGGCCGCGACGCCGACCGAGAGGGGCGGCCCCTCTGGACCCGAGCCGACGCGGTTTGGCGATTGGGAGCGGAAAGGTCGTGCGGTCGATTTCTGACCCGAGCAAAAACGAGGCGGGTTGAAGAACAAAGCATGAACAAATATAAGTCTACATGCCATGATTGCGGCCAGGTCATCCCTGCTAGCGATTGCGGGCGCGCTTTTTATCGCGCCCGGTTTGAACGCTGCGTCAGATATTCCGGGGCCCGTCGCCGCCGATGTCGAGCGGGTCATTGACGGAGATACGGTTCGCGTCTCGGCGAAAATCTGGGTGGACCAGCGTGTCTCGGTGTCGGTCCGCGTGAAGGGGATCGACGCGCCGGAGCTTTTCAAGCCGCGATGCGCGGCGGAGCGCGCACTGGCGCAGCAAGCGAAAGCGTTCGTCGAAGCGCTGGTCGACGATGGCGTCCTCCTGCGGGACATCGAACATGACAAATATGGAGGCCGCGTTGCGGCGCGGCTGGAGACGCACGGCGGCGCCGATATTGGCGCGGCGCTGCTTGCAGAGAACCTTGCAACCGAAATCGGCGCCGCCGACCCCTGGTGCGGCTGAGTCATCTGTCAGCGATAGAAGGTTGTTTGCGCGCCTGTGAACGACCACGGCTCGGGAAGATCGATGCATCTCATAACGTCGCCGCGCGCCTCTATGCGCATCAGCGGCGCAGCCGATCCCTGTTCAATCGCCAGCAGGATGACTCCGTTGATCCGTGGGCCAACGAAATTCGCACGTAATCCTTCATAGCAATAGGTCTCGCCGGGGCGAACCTTGTCGAACGCCGCATTGATGCGACCGTGCTGCCGGTCGAAAGTAAGAAAATCCCGCGCCGCCGCCTCACGAGCCTGCTCCAGCATTGGGTTGAGCCCGATCATTTCCGCCGTAAGCGAGCGAACACGTCCGTGCAGGGCGAAAATCATCCGAGCAGGATCAACAGCATCCGGCGCAAGCGCGATCGCGCTCACTTTCGACGTGCGGCCATTATGAGATGCGTCTGTGAACCATGCGCCCTGCGCGGTTCCCGGCACATCGATTAGCGCTGTGCGGCAGGCATTCTCTCCCCTGGCCCGCCTCATTCCCCAGGCGTCGCCGAGCCTCGCTTTCCATTCATTCGCCGTTTGATCCGGTAGATAATCAAGGGGGCATTGCAATCGGCTCGCATCGCTTGCGATCGCTCTTAAAACATCAGGCGGCGCGGAAATGGCCGCGCCCTCCGCATAAAAATCACTCTGGTAGCGTTCCGGGCGCTCAAGCGGCGCCGGCGTCGCCGCGCGATCTTCAAGAAATACGTCAAAGCCATCGGCTGCGCCTATCTTTTCTCCATGACGCACACGGATTAATGTCCGTGCTGCAAGATGATCGGGCCCCCCGATCTCATAAAAGCCAGCGAGGCCTCCGGCGCGCTTGAGTATTGACGGCTCAATTTCATCGAGATCGTCATAGCCGACAGTGACGCTCTCGCAGACTGCGAAGCGAACGCTCCATGACTCACGCGCCGCGCCGCCCTGCTCATCCCGGATAGTGCGCCGCTCAATGGCGATAATGTCCGCTTTTGCGGGAGCGAGCGCGGCCGTCGTTCTTCGTTCAAAGGCGTTTCGCCCCTTGCGGGTATTGAGGCGTATCGCGGGCGCCGGCAATTGCTCCCCGGGCGCCGTCGCCACTCCCAGCGGCGAGACGGAAAGAATGTCGGATATCGGTGCGAAAGGCGATTTCAGCGCTGGCGCTCCGCGTTCGCAATCGCGCACTGTCATGGGGATCGTGTCGACGCCTATCGAAGCCGCCTTTCGGACATAGGCTTTTCCGGCGCCCGGGTTCGCTATTGTTACGCCGAGAAGAGCCGCGGCGAAAAGCGCCGCGGCAAGGCGCAGAAAATACTCCGACCCGATCATAGTCCCCGACCCGCTGGCCCCCAAGCCGCCTCTCAAACTTGCGGGAGGCGGCGCGGCGAAGTCAATGTGGTCATAGGCGGGGAGAGACCTCGTGACGCCGCTTCGCTGCAACGCGTTGCATCTTCGCCGCTATAATCAGCCGGGTTAACGCTTTCCTCGACAATAGCGGGCTCGTTGGCGATAGTGGCGCCCGCTTTGGTTGCAGGGAGAAGGAACGCCGCATGGTTAAATGGCGCGATCGAAAAGGCAGCAGAAATGTTGAGGATCGCCGAGGCGCTGCGTCAGGGGGCGGACTCTCAGGCCTCGCCATCGTGCTCTTACGATTTGTTTTGAGCCGGTTCGGGATTGGCGGCATCGTCGTCCTTGTCGGGGGCTTCTTCGCCCTGCGCGCGATCGGGATCGACCCGCTCGCCTTGCTGAACGGCGAGCCGGCCGCCCGACCTGCCCAAATATCCGCCCGGGACCAGGAAGCCTTCGATTTTTCGAGCGTCATTCTTGCTGAGACGGAAAAAACGTGGACAGATATTTTTGCCTCAGGGGGCGCTCGATACGAGCCGCCGGTTCTCGTGGTTTATTCCCGACAGACCGAGACAGCCTGCGGCTTCGGTTCAGCGGCGGCCGGGCCGTTCTATTGTCCGGAGGACCGCAAGATTTATCTCGACACCGGTTTTTTTGAGGAGCTATCGCAGCGTTTCGGGGCGCCCGGCGATTTTGCGGCGGCCTATGTCATCGCGCATGAGGTTGGGCACCACGTTCAAACGATCACGGGAATATCCGAACAGATCAGGCAGGCGCAGTCGCGGGCCAATGAGCGAGAGCGGAATGCGCTGCAGGTGAAGATGGAACTGCAGGCCGATTGCTATGCGGGCATCTGGGCGAATCACGCGGACAAATATTCCGGTCTTCTTGAAGACGGCGACATTGAAGAGGGGTTGCGCGCGGCCTCTGCTATCGGCGACGACACACTGCAGAGAAACGCCGGACGCCGAGTTACGCCTGAGAGCTTCACGCATGGATCTTCCGATCAGAGGGTGCGGTGGTTCACCAATGGCTATCGCAGCGGAGACGTTTCTGCCTGCGATACGTTTGGCGCACGTTCGCTTTAACGCATTGCTGCCGCCAAACAGCGTGGCGGCCGCACGTGCATGACTAAAAATTCCAATTCGTTTGGCGAGATGTCGCGGAAAGGGGCTTGTCCGCCGCCGCCGCCGAGCGAATCGCCTAATGCACTTTTCGGCGTTCGTGCGGACTGTCGAGCGAGAACGCTGGAATCTCGATGTCGAAAAGCACGCCCTCGGCGCTCTCGACGCCGTAACGGCCGACCATCATGCCGGACGGGGTCGAAAGCGGCGCGCCCGACGTGTATTCGTAGCGCTCACCCGGGCGAATGAGCGGCTGTTCGCCGACGACGCCCACGCCCCGCACTTCTTCAGTGACGCCGCACGCGTCGGTGATCAGCCAATGCCGCGTTCTCACACGGATGCTGTCTCCCGAACAATTGTGAATACGCACCGTATAGGACCAGACATAGAGATCGTCGTCGGGATCGGACTGGCCTTCGAGAAAGGTCGGCCTGACGCTCACTCTGATCCCCTTTGTCACGCGCTCGTACATGGCGGTTCTCCGCAGGAATTTCCGACCCTCTGACAATCGACGTTACCCCGCTCCTATTGCTTCGGCCAAGACGAATGTTCGAAAAGAGAGTCGCCTATTGCTTGCATGAGCCGCGCCTGACAAAAGGCGATTTGACGCGCCGGCTGCGGCGCACCGAAAACGGGTGAAACATGGGCGTTCTCAACGCCGAGCAGATCTCTGAAGCGATCAGCGGCGGTGCGCTGATTCTATCCGGCGCAATGCGCCCGAACCAGCTGCAACCCGCATCGCTCGATCTGACAATAGGCCGCCGCGGCTGGCGCGTGCGTGCATCGTTTCTGCCGCCTCCCGGAAGGAGCGTGGCGGATCGCCTTTGCGACGGTCTCGCGATGCACGAGATTGATCTTGCGGGAGGCGCAGTCCTCGAACGTGGGTGCGTCTATCTCGTCGAACTCGCGGAAAGGCTGAAATTGCCGCAAGATATCGCCGGTTCGGCGAATCCCAAAAGTTCGACGGGACGCATTGACGTTTTTGTACGGCTTGTAGCGGACAGCGCCAATGGTGGTCGGGTTGCGTTCGATGAGGCTCCCGCCGGCTACGAAGGTCCGCTATACGCAGAAATCAGCCCTCGGACATTTTCGATTGTCGTGCGCGAAGGCTCAAGCCTCAATCAGCTGCGATTGAAGCGGGGAAATCCCCGTATAGACGATGTGGCGCTCGCCAGACTTCATGCTGAAGAAGCATTAATCGACGGACCCGCCGATATCGACGGCGGCATCGGTCTTAGCGTCGATCTGAAATTCGCGGGCGATCTGATCGGCTGGCGTGCGCGGCGGCATGCGTCGTTAATCGACGTCGATGCGCCCGGTGCGCTGGAACCAGACGATTTTTTTGAAGCGATTTCGTCCCCGAAATCGGGATTCATTATCCTTGACCCCGGCGAATTCTACATATTGGCCTCGCGCGAGGCGCTGTCGATCCCGCCGGATTACGCCGCGGAAATGACGCCGATCAGTCCCGGCCTGGGCGAATTTCGCGTTCACTATGCGGGCTTTTTCGATCCTGGATTCGGCTGGGCGCCGGGCGGGCCCAACGGCAGCCGCGCGGTCCTGGAAGTGAGAAGCCATGATGCGCCCTTCGTTCTGGAGAATGGACAGCTTGTCGCCAGGTTGGTCTACGAGCAAATGGAAATGCGGCCGCAAAAGCTCTATGGTGAGGGTGTCGCCTCGAATTATCAGGGACAAGGCCTTAAGCTCTCGAAGCATTTCAGGTAGCGCAGAATGATTATTGAGGCCGCGATCATCGTCGCTCTTCAGTCAGAGCCTTCGGGAGAATTCCGGCGGGCGCTCATAATCGACCCTTATGCGCTCTGCAGTTGCGCCGGCGTCGACAAGTCGCAACTCATAAGCTTCACCGGAATAGCCAGCGATGCGCAGATGACGCTCAAAGCTGACGGGCGTAGCGCCGAACCGCGGCAGGCGACGATCTTCCGTGTGCTGAACGGCGCGAATGCGGACTTGCCAGATCCTGCAAAGGTCTGGCATGTAACCGACCCCGCCAAATGCGGCGTCAGGTTCGATTACGGCAAGCGCTACGACGTTGTCGCACAAAGGAAAGAGAACGGCGACCTCGAAACGAGCTATTGCGTCATGCCCAAAGCAAAAGCGCCTTAGGTCTTCTCGAACACCACGCAGAGATTGTTTGCAGGCATCGTTTCGATTGCGACGAGCCTCAGTAAGGCCGCCTCCGCCAGAGGAAGGATGTCGCCTTCAAGATCCCGGACACCCCAGAGCGGGTTGCGTAATTTCAGCGATGCGTCGAAGGCTTCGTTTGACGGCGCGGTGTGGACGCCATGACGGGAAAAGGGCCCGTAAAGGAATAATCGACCGCCCGCGTGAAGCAGGCTGCGCGCGCCGGTAAAGAGCCCGCGCGCCGCGTCGAACGGCGCAATATGAAGCATGTTGATTGAAAGCAAACCATCGCAGGAATGGAACTCGTCTGACCAGCCGGCTGAGGCGACATCCGCAGCATGGGGCGGATCAATGTTCTTAAGGCCGAGGCGCACCGTCCACGCGGCGATCGATTCACGCGACGCCGCATCCGGATCGCCCGGACGGAAATGAACACCAGGCAAGGCCCTGGCGATATGCACGACATGTTCGCCTGTGCCTGACCCTACTTCGACGATCACGCCTGTATCCGGCATATATTTCAGGAACGCCTCGCGGATTGGATCGCGATTGCGCGCCGCCGACGGAGAGAAGAGACGCGCCTCATGATTTTCCCGCTGCTCGAGCGCGATTTCTTTCCTTGACTCTGTCACGCTGCATCCTCGATCCGGGGTCAGAAGCTGTGCAACGAAAAGGCCGACTGCCGGAGGAGCGGCAGGGGATGAAGTTGGTGCAGCGGCTCCTACTCGTTCTCGCCGATCGGGCCCCCCCAGACAGCGTCGTCTTCGAAACCGGTATTCGGCGTGTTTGGATCGGCCCGTTGCGCGGGCGCCGCAAGGGGATCCGCCGGCGTCGTATGCTGCGGGGCGTATGGGTCCGGCGCCGGCGCAACCGCCGGGGCGAGATTTGACGGCGCATCCTTGTTCGCAAGGCGCCAGACGGAATTCTGCAGCGCAGCCGAAACCGGATTGTAAACCTCGCCCTTGTAGATAATCTCCGCCGGCGTGACATTGGCGGCGTAATAGGCCTTGTTGAAATTCTTGCGTGTTTTGATCAGGGCGCCTTCAAGCGTCATGCCGCCGTAGAGGCCCCTGGACCGCGAAAACGCGAGAATGTCCGTTGTCTGAGCTTTGGCGCCGGCGCCGATCGGGCCGGCCGCGATCGAAACGTCTGCGCCGAGCTTCACCGAGGTTGACAAAAGGTGCTCCATGCCCCGCTGGGTCATGACGAGCAGCACGACTTCGGACTTTTCAACGCCCGCCTGAAAACCAAAAGAGCCGGCGCCAATGGCGAAAAAAGTCGGCTGCGACCACGTGCCGTCCTTGTTGCGGGCGATCATGACCGCGTCGCCGCCCGAGCCGCCGAAAATGAAGCCGGCCCGCCAGGAGTTCGGGATGATCACCATCGCCTTCGCCTGATCTGCGAGCGACCACAATGGCTCAAAGGCGCTGTCCTGAGCAAAATAGGCGATTGTTTCAGCTGATTCCTCGACAAGTTCGATCGCTTCCGAACGCTTGTCGCCCGCCGACGCGGGGGCGGCTGCAAGCGTGAGGCTGACAGCGGCGGCGAGGCCTGCTCGGACAATTATCTTCATCATGGGCGACTCCTTGCTGTTGGGCGGGCCTCTACCCTTCTCCAACAGGAAAAAGGCGGCGATTGGGCTCCCTGATAAATTCTTGGAGAGGTTCGCGCCCGCCGTCGAGCGATTCGGGTCTCAAAATTTCGTCACGCGCCGGTTCGCTTGCCGCCCTTGACAATCGCCTGCGCGGTGTGAATTCAGGCCGGTGGGCGGGTATGATGTAATGGCAGCCTGTCAGCTTCCCAAGCTGAACGCGCGGGTTCGATTCCCGCTACCCGCTCCAGTATCGAGCAAGTTTAGTGGCCGGTGTGGTCCTCTGCCGGCTGAGGCGACGCTTCGCCCTCCACGGCGGGCTCCGCGTCTCCCTCGGAAGCCTCTGCCGGCGGCGCGGCCGGCTCTGGCAACGGCTGCGGGCTGTCGGAAAGCGTGTTGAGGTAGGCGATAATCTCGGCCCGCTGTTCCGCTTTTGGGAAGCGTTGCACCATCGCCGTTCCTGGAATGTAACTCTGCGAATTTTCGAGATAGGCGCTTAAGCGCTCGAACGACCACTCGCCGCCCGCCGCCTTAAGCGCACCGGTGTAATTGAAACCCTCAAAGCTTGCGACCTTGCGGCCGACAATCCCCCAGAGATTGGGGCCCGTGCCGTTCGCTCCGCCCTTTTCAAGCGTATGGCAGGACTTGCAGATGGCCGACCGGCGTTCGCCGGCTTTCGGATCGGCGCTCGCCAGCAGCGTTGCGAAATCGACCGGCGTCGCCCCTTCACCGCCTGCCGCGCCTTCCGAAGCATAGGCGACCGGATATTGCGGAAACGGGTGCGCGTCCGCAGCCTCGTGTCCGGCCCCATGATGTCCGCCGCGCAGAGCCTTCGCCAACTGTGGAAGTCCGAAGAACAACAATAGCGCCACCAGCATGGCGGCTGCGATCTTGTTGAAAAACATCGGGTCGTTCATTGGGTGGCCCTCGGGGGTGATTCCGGCAAAGATGGCGCGCCTTTTACCGGCGCCCACGCCGGACGGCAAGAAAGGGGAGAGGGCGCCCCGGCGCGGCCTAAGCGCGCGCCCTCTGCGTTTATTGGCTTCTTGTCGGGACCGCGACATTGCGGCAAGCCATCGGTCCGAAGGCGTAGGGTGGTTGATCATGGGCGCACACAAGGGAGCGATTGCATTCCAGGGCGAGCCGGGGGCCTATTCGCATCTCGCCTGCGAGATATTCGAACCGGCGTTCTCGCCGCTCGCTTGCCCCACTTTTGAAGACGCGCTCGCCGCCGTTCGCGACGGCCGCGCCGA
>CALKYG010000178.1 GCA_938003575.1 uncultured Alphaproteobacteria bacterium | reverse complement strand
ATCTGGAGGCCGAACTCGCCGAATATGTGAAGTCGCCTGAAGTCTCCGTCAATGTCTCGAATTTCCAGTCGACCTTTGAACAGCAGGTCCGCGTCATCGGCGAAGCGCAGAAGCCGATCGCGCTCCCCTATCAATCGGGCATGACCGTTCTCGACGTGATGGTCGCCGTCGGCGGTTTGACCCAATATGCGGCGGGCAACCGCTCCGTTCTGATCCGCGGCACGGGCGAGGACCGCCAGTCCTATCGCCTTCGTCTCGACGACCTGATGCGCAAAGGGAAGATCGCAGCGAACGTCCCGGTCCTGCCGGGCGACGTCATCTTGATCCCGGAAAGCATCTTCTAGGGATTGCAACCGGCCGCGCCGGAACCCCCGGCGCGCGCCAAGGTCAGTAGGTGTCTGGGGGTATGGGTCTTGGGTTCGATATCGCCGATCTTCCGCGGCCTGTAATCCGTTACGGCGTAGGCCTGTGGCGCCGCCGGTGGGCGGTCGCGGCGACAATCTGGGCGACGGCGCTCGCCGGCTGGTTCGCGCTCTGGCTCATGCCCGACAAATACGCCTCGCGCGCTCAGGTCTATGTGCAGACCGAGACGGTGCTCGATCCGGTGATGAACGGCGTCACGGCGCGCCCGGACTATGAGCGGCGCGTCGAAGTGATGAAGCTGCAACTCCTGACGCGTCCGAATGTTGAGGAGATCATCTATCGCTCCGGGCTCGACAAGGAAATCACCGCGAGAAGTCCGCGTGAGAGACGCGCGCAGATGGAGAAGCTGATCGACTGGGTTTCCGGCGAAGTCACGATCTCGAGCCCACAGGAGATGTATTTCGTCATCGACTACAAGAATTCCGACCCTGAGATTGCGCGAAACGTCGTCGATGCGGCCCTGAACCTGCTGATCGAACAGGATCTCGGTGCGTCGATTACGGAAAACCAGGAGGCGCGCAGGCGGCTTGAATCCGAGATCGCCGCATTCGACGCTAGACTGACGGCAAAGGAACAGGAAGTCGCCGCCTATCGCCGGATGCACGCCGAGGAGCTCGCCGCCGCCGAAGGCAATGATCGCAGCCGCGGTCTCATGGAGGCCGAGCTTTCGCGGGTGACGGACGAACTTGCGCTCGCCGAACGGCGCGTCGCGACGGCGCGGAGCCTCCTTGCCTCGGCGTCCTCGACGTCCTCGAACGCGGAACTTGAAAAGCTCAATGTCGAACTCGCCGCGCTTCGCAGCCAGTATCAGGAAAATTATCCTGACATTCAGGCGGTGAAGGCGCGCATCGCGCAGATCGAGCGGGAGGGCTCGAACGCCCGTCCGTCCGACCCGGAATTCAGGCGCCTTTCGGCTGAACTGCGCGCCGCGCAAGATGTCGCCGCGGGCCTTGCGGACCGGCAGAAGCGCCTGCGCTCCGACCTCGACAGCCTCGCCGTCACGCTAGGCCAGGCGCCGCGCGTCGTCGCTGACCTGCAGCGCATCGAGCGCGACTATGAACAGACGCGCAAGAACTATGAGGAACTGATTCAGCGCCGCGACCGCCTGTCCATCACCGCCAATCTGGGCGCCGGCAGGCAGGGCGTCGAGTACAAGGTGTTCGAGCGCCCGCAGGTCTCGCTGATCCCGGCGTCACAACAGTTTCGCGTGATCCTGATCGCCGGCGTCACCCTGCTCGCGATCGGCGCGGGGCTCGGCGCGGCCGTCCTTCTTACCTGGATGCAGAAGACCTTCACGCAGACAGCTGAATTGCAGTCCGCGTTCGGCCTGCCGGTCCTCGGCGCCTTGAGCGAGATCCGGTCGCAGGCGGTCGTCAATGAACGCCGTCGCGACGTCAGGCGGCTGGCGCTCGCGGGCGCGGCGCTGCTGATCGTATCCGCGTTTTACTTTTATTGGGAAATCATCCGCCTTCCGTCGGTTTCGATCGACGGCGCCGCGACCGCGAGCTTCGGCAAAAATCTCGCGACGCTCGCGGATGCGTCGAGATAGGAGCAGTCCGTCGTGGGAATCATCGAAAGGGCGATCGGCGCGCAGCAGGGCGAACGGACCGAACAGGACAAGGTTGTCAGTCTCGACGGCGCCGCCGGGTTCGACGTCAATTACGCCGATCTGCGAGACAGGGGCGTCTTCACGCCGGCGGCGCGCGAAGATGCGCAGGCCTTCGAACTGCGCGCCATCAAGCGCAGACTGTTGCGCCGGATCGGCTTCCTTCAGCGCGCCGGCCGCGACAAACGTCAACTGGCCGCCGGCGGGCGCAACCGGAATATCGTTCTCCTGACATCGACCCGGCCAGGCGAGGGGAAATCCTTTGTCGCAACCAATCTCGCGTTGAGCCTTGCGCTTGAGGAGGCGATCCCGGTGTTTCTCGTCGACGGCGACGCCGCACGGCCGCGCCTCAGGTCCTATTTCGGGCTCCCGGCGGGAAAGGGCCTTACCGATCTTTTGAAAGACAGCGCGCTGACGCTCGGCGCCGTCGCCAAAAAGGCGAATTCCTTGCCGTTGACGTTCATCTCTGAGGGAAGCGTTGTCCCGAACGCGACCGATCTATTCGGCTCGCTTGAGGCGAAGCGGTTTTTCGCAAGCCTTTCAGCCATTTGCCCCGACGGCGTCATTATCGTCGACGCCCCGCCGATGCTGGCGACGACGGAGACGATCGCTCTCGCGCGCCATGCCGACGAGGTCGTTTTCGTCGTCGAGGCCGATTCGACGCCGCAGCCCGCGGTTGCAAGCGCCCTCGACGAGTTGCTCGAAATCAACCCGAATGTCAGCCTTGTGCTGAATCGGTGTCTAGTCCCTGCCGGCGGCTCGCATTATGCGGCCTATGAGTATTATGAAAAGCGCTCCGGCGAGGGCGGCGACGCGGCGGCCGGCGAGAGGGGTTAAGGTGATGAAATTCGATCGGGAAAGTCTGATGCGGCCGCTGCCGGCGAACGCAAAGAGGGCGCTGCTTGCGACGGCGGGCGCCGTCATAGCCTGCCACACGGCCGCATTCGCCCAGGGTCAGTCAACCGGGCCGGTTGCGCCGCTGCAGCTGCGTAACGAATATTTCGGCTACGGCCTCGCCGTCGGCCCGCGTGTCACGTACACGGACAATATCTCGCTCGCGCCCGACGGTTTTCGCGATGACGAATTCGCGGCCGGAATCGCAACGAACGGAAGCGCCGTCTACACGACCAACCGCTTCACCGGCATTATCGACGGCAGCCTCGACGTTTCCTACCTGACCGATCAGGGAAAGTTTGTCGCGAGCCAGGATGTCAGCGGCGTCGGCACCGTGACCCTCGCCGACAACCTTTTTTATGTCGATCTTGGCGCGTCGAGTTCACGCCAGCTCGCGGGCGAGGACGCGCGCTTTTCGAGCAACGTCAACGCCGGCCGCAACCAGCGGGTCAATGTGCATAATTTCACGGCCAGCCCTTATCTCAATCGCCGGTTCGCCAATGGTTCAGCGGCGGAAGTGCGTTACCGCTTCGGGCAGGTGTTCATCGATCCGAACCGGAACGGGCCGGCGAACCCGAACCTTGTCAATTCCGCCGTCTCTCGCGAAGCGCGCACGCAGGAAGTCGTCGCCACCTATGACAGCGGAAATGCATTCAACCGCGTCGGCGCAAAGCTTATCGCCTACGGCAACAAGACCCGGGAAGAAGGCATCGGCGTTCTTGGCGATTACGACTACAAGCAGGGCACGCTGCAAGGCGATTTTCAGGTCGATGTGACCAGCCGTTTCGCGCTCGCCGGGACAGTCGGCTATGACGAGGTCGATACGACCGCGCCGGCGACATTCTTCCCCGAGGACCGGTTGACCGGCTTGTTCTGGAATGCAGGGTTCCGCGCCAAACCGGGTCCAAAAACCGACATCCTTCTGAAATACGGCCGGCGTTATGACGGCGATTTCATCAACGGCTCGCTCAGGTACGATATTTCGGAACGGATTCGGTTCAACGCCGCCGCTGACCGCACATTCCAGACGAGCGCGACGGCGTCGGCGACGCTTTTCGATGCGACGCAGCGCCAGACGCTCGATTTCGTCGAGGGTCTCAGATCGGGCGGTCAGGTCGATCCGACCGGCGTTATTGACGCGCTGACGAGGGTCGCCCGCCAACGCATCAACTCGCAGCAGATCGGGCTTGGCGTCGCCAACACCGTGACCGCCAGCCTTTCGGCCGCCTACGGGCGCACGACGCTCGCCGTCACGGGCAATTATAACGATGTCGATTACGGCTTCCGCCAGCTCAGGACTATCGGCGGCGGCGTCAGCGCCCAGCGCTCTCTGTCGCGCCGCATGTCGGGTTATTTCAACTTGTTCTACCGGAATGTCGAAGGAACTGCGAATGTCGGTCCCTGCCTCGCCGATCCGGCGAGTTTCGGATTCGACGTGACCCTGCCCGCCTACGATCCGGTCGCGGCCTGCGACTCGCTTGTCGGCTTTCAGGGGAATTTTGATACGGTGACGGGACGCGTCGGCCTGTCCTATCGGCTTTACCAGAATGTCAGCGCCTACGGCGACTACAGCCGAACGGAACGATTCTCGCAGGACCCGCTGCAGGAGTATTCGGAAAATACAGTCTCAGCGGGACTGCAACTGGAATTCTAGGTTAATGTACGAAGAATTCTTCGGATTTTCAGGCTCGCCTTTCCGGCTTGCGCCGGATCCGAAGTTTTTTTTCGGCTCGAAAAGCCACAACAAGGCGATGGCCTACCTTCATTACGGCCTCCGCCAAGCTGAAGGGTTTATCGTCATCACTGGCGAAATCGGCGCGGGCAAGTCGGTGCTGATCGGACATTTGCTGGACCAGCTCGACCGGTCGAACGTCCTCGCCGCCAATCTCGTCACGTCAAATCTCGCGCCAGAGGATCTCCTTTCGCACATCCTGTCCGCATTCAGGATCGAACCGTCAGGATCAGGTAAAACCGCCGAGATCGAAGCGTTCGAGGACTTTCTTTTCGACCAGATGAATCACGGCCGGCGCGTCCTTCTGATCGTCGATGAGGCGCAGAATCTGCCGACGCGGACGCTCGAAGAGCTGCGGGTGCTCTCAAATCTCGAATATGAGGGTACGCCGCTCTTTCAAGTGTTCCTCGTCGGGCAACCTGACTTCCGCGATACGATGGCGCGTTCCGATATGGAACAGCTGCGCCAGCGCGTGATCGCCGCCTATCACCTTGAGCCGATGTCGCGCGCTGAGACGCAGGCGTATATCGAGCACCGTCTCACCCATGTCGGCTGGAACGGCGACCCGACATTTTCCGCCGCCGCCTATGACGCGATTTTCACCGCAACGGGCGGCCTGCCGCGCAAGATTCACAAGCTCTGCAATCGCCTCCTTCTGTTCGCATCGGTTGAAAAGGCGCACGCCATTGACGGCGCCGCCGTTGCGCTCGTCCTTTCCGACCTCAACGAGGAACAGGTGACGGCGGCGAGGACCGGCGAGGAGCGCCGCGCCGGGCCCGATGCGTCCGACGCCGGGAAAGCCGACCTTTCCTCGGCCGAAACGCCAATCGTCGCCGCCGAAACGCCGACTGTCGAACCGCCGCCTGCGCCGACCGGCAGCGAGCCGCCTGCCGCCAGCGTTTTCGACCGGCTTCGTGCGAGAAAAAAGGCGCCGTCGCCCGCTGTTGAATCGCCCGTTGACGATGCGGACCTTTCGCGGCCCCCGAAAGCGGCGACGCTTGACGATGTGGCGAACGCCATTGCCGCCGCGCGCGCTGGAAAATCCGAACCCGGCGCTGAACCCTGCGAGGGCGGGGAACAGGACGTCGAGCCGCCGCCTGCGGTCGAAATCAACACGGTCGAGCCGCCGCCGATCGTCAATGCGCCGGACGGCTGGCGAAAGTCAGTCGTTCTGTCGATCGCCGACACGCGCGACGAGCTGAAGCGCGCGCATCAAAGCGTCGCCAAACTGCGCAAGCAGCTAACGGAGATCGACAAGCGCCGCAAAAAGCGCCGGCTGCAGATTGCGGCGAGCCTTGAGCGCGCTGAATCCCTTCTGTCAGAATTCCGGAACGCCTGGCGCTGATCGCCGACGCAAACGCGATGTCCCACCCCCAAACAGTTCGCCCGAAGCCGACAAAGGCGAATGGCGCCTTCGCCATGTCGGTCGATGTCGAGGATTATTTTCAGGTCTGGGCGCTCTCGCGCGTCATCAGGCGCGACGACTGGGACGCTTACGCCCTGCGTGTCGGAGACGCGACGCGCCGGGTCCTTGACCTTTTTGACCGCCGCGACGTGAAAGCGACGTTCTTCGTGCTTGGCTGGGTCGCCGAACGCGCGCCGTCGCTCGTTCGCGAGATCGTCGCGCGCGGCCACGAGCTTGCAAGTCATGGTTACGATCACACCAAGGTATTCGATCAGTCGCCTGAGGAATTTCGCGCCGACGTCGAGAAGACCAAACGCATTCTTGAAGACTCGGGCGGCGCGCTCGTGCGCGGTTATCGCGCCGCCGGCTTTTCGATCGACAGGCGGACGCCCTGGGCGTACGAAATTCTCGGTGAAACTGGTCATTCCTATTCGTCGAGCAGCCACCCGATTGCGCATGACCATTACGGCGATCCGAAAGCGCCGCGCTCGCCGCACCTGCGCGGCGGCGTAATCGAAGCGCCGGTCGCGACCGCGGATTTCTTCGGCCGCCGCTTCAGTTGCGCAGGCGGCGGCTGGTTTCGCGCGGGACCTTACGCCTTTTCGCGAATGCTGCTCGAAAGGGCGTCGCGTACGCTCGAAGGACCGGCGATATTCTATTTTCATCCATGGGAGATTGACGCGGGCCAGCCTCGCATGAACGGCCTTTCAGCCAAATCGCGCATGCGTCATTATCTCAACCTTGACCGCATGGAGGGAAAGCTCGACCGACTGCTTTCGGATTTCAAGTGGAGCCGGATCGATGCGGTCCTCGGCCGAATTGAAACCGTGAGCGCGGCGGCATGACACCTCCCGGCGTTCGTCCGTTCGAAGAAAAAGACCGGCCGGCGTGGGAAACCTATGTCGCCTCGCGCCCGGAGGCGACGCCGTTCCACGATCTGCGCTGGTCCGACGCGGTTGCGGCAGGGTACGGATATCGCAACATGCACCTCATTGCGGAGAGGAGCGGCAGGATCGCAGGCGCGCTTCCTCTGACGTTCGTCAATGCGCCTCTCCTCGGGAAGTCGCTCGTGTCTGCTGCTTTCGCGGTCGGAGGCGGCATTCTCGCTGACGACGCCGAAGCCGCTAGCGCGCTCGGCGCACGGGCGCTGGAAGTCGGGCGCCGCCTCGGCGTAAACTACGTCGAGCTGCGCGGAGGGCCGCCGCCCGGCGCCGGATTCTTTGAGAAGTCAGGCGTGTATGCGACGTTTGAGAAGGAGCTTCCTTCCGATCCCGACGCCGTCGCCGCATGGCTGCCGCGCAACCGCCGCGCCGAAGTGAAGAAATCGCTTCGCATTGACGAATCGAACCCGAGCGCGTTCCGCATCACGGCGAGCGCGCGCGAGTTCTACAAGGTCTACGCGCCCGCTGTGCGAAACCTCGGAACGCCGGTGATGCCGTTGAAGTTTCTTGAAGCGTTGAAGGCCGGGTTCGGAGACGAGATGGAGATCGGGCTTGTCGAATATGACGGCGAACTGACAGCAGGGCTCATCTCTTTCTGGCATCGCGATCGCGTCATGCCGTATTATATCGGCGCTGACCGCAAGGCCCGCGATGTCCGCGCCTATGACTACCTCTATTACAAGCTGATGCGTCGCGCCGTTGAACGCGGCGTCAGGGTTTTCGATTTTGGACGCAGCAAGGTCGGCTCAACCCATTTCGACACGAAAACGTATTGGGGGTTCGAGCCCGCGCCTGTCCTCTATCATGTCGGACTTGTTCGGGCGAAGAGCCAGCCGAACGTCAGCCCGAACAATCCGAAATTCACGCGCTTCGTTGAAATCTGGCGCCGCCTGCCTCTGCCGCTGGCGAACGCCGCGGGGCCGTTTCTCGCGCGGAATTTTCCGTGACGAAGCCCGGTCTTCTTTATCTTTCGCACAGGATTCCGTATCCGCCCGATAAAGGCGACAAGATCAGGTCGTGGAAGACGCTTGAACATTTGGCGCGCCGGTTCAGCGTCCGCCTCGGCGCCTTTGTCGATGATCCCTCCGACTTCAGGCATGAAGCGCATCTGAAGAGCGTCTGCGAAGAGGTCCTGCTCGCGCCTCTCGACAAACGGCGGGCGGCGCTGCGCAGCCTCAAGGGGTTCATGACCGGCGCGCCGTTGACGTCGCCGTATTACTGCGATGCGCGCATGACTGACTTCGTCGCCGCAGCGCGCGCAAAAGGACTTTGCGCGGAGATCGCGTTTTCCTCGTCGATGGCGCAATATATCGAAAAAAGGGCGAATGCGCCGCGCATCGTCGATCTTTGCGACGCCGACAGCGCCAAATGGATGGAGTATGCGCGCCTGAAGTCCTGGCCGATGAACGCTGTCTATGCGCGCGAGGGCAGGCTCCTTTCAGCTGAAGAGACGAGGATCATAAACTGGGCCGACGCCGCTTTTGCGATCAGCGAAGAAGAAGCTGACCTTCTTGGCAGCCGCGACGGCGTGGAAAAGGAGGTCCGCTGGTTTTGCAACGGGGTCGATGCGGCGCGGTTCGCGCCGGGCGCCGCCGGGGCGGGGCCTCGCCACACCGCTGTGTTCGTCGGTGCGATGGATTACTGGGCGAATGTCGACGCGGTTTTGTGGTTCATGCGCGATGTCTGGCCGCAGGTTCGGGCGCGGCTGCCCGAGGCGACGTTTGCGATCGTCGGAACAAATCCGGTGAAGGCCGTCAAAAGACTGAACGGCGCTGACGGCGTCAGCGTGACGGGCCGCGTCGAAGATGTGCGGCCCTATGTCGAGAGCGCATCGCTCGTCGTCGCGCCAATGCGGATAGCGCGCGGCGTTCAGAACAAGGTTCTTGAAGCGATGGCGATGGCCAAGGCGGTTGTCTCGACGCCTGCGGGCCTTGAGGGCATCGACGCACGAATAGGATCTGAAGCGATCACCGCCGCTTCACGCGATGTTTTCGCGCGGGAGATCGTTCGCTTGGCGCAAGACGAAGACGCCGCTCGAAGGATTGGGGCCGCCGCGCGCTTGAGGGTGCTTGCGGATTATCAGTGGCCGGCGCAGCTCGCGCGGCTTGACGCCGCTATCGATCGCCTGATCGGGTGTTAATCCGGTTGATCGCTTGAAAATCGCGCCGCGCGGCGTGCGCGATCGTCGACGCGCAAGTCGAATATGTCCGGGCGGGAATAGTGACCCGCTATATCGCAGGCGGCTTTCGCCGCGCGCACCACATCAAGCGATCCGTCGGCGTAGATGATTTCCTCGCCTTCAGCAGGGCCGGCGATGATTTCGCCGCGCGGGTCGATGATGATCGACTGGCCTGTATGCTCCCAAACGCCGAGCGGCTTCCAGCGATCAGGGATGTGGCGTTCAAGGCGCAGTCCGGCGGCGCAAATGACATAGGCGGCCGCCTGGCTCGCGAATGCGCGGGAGAGGAGGTGCTGGCGCGCCCAGCAATATTCCTCCTTGCGCGGCGTTTTCTCCCAGCCGGGCCAGAGCGCGCAATGCACCTGCGTCCCTTGCGCGGCGAGTGCGTATCCCGGCAGCATCATCTGGTGCTCCCAGCAATTGAGGGCGCTGATCTTTGCATAGTCGCGGCGGTGCGCTTTCAGGCCGACGGCGTCGCCGTCGCCCCATATGACGCGTTCAGCGTGCGTCGGCTTCAGCTTGCGATGACGGCCGAGGATTTCGCCCTCGCGGCCGATCGCCAGCGCTGTGCAATAGACCGCGCCGTCCGTAAAGGGATCTTTCTCCGCGACGCCGATGACGACGTCGACGCCCGCCTCACGCGCGGCGCTTGAAAGCGCCGACGTTTCCTGGCCGCCGATGATGATCGCATTTTCGAGGTAATTGGCGCTCGCTTCCCATGTCAGATCCTGGACTGCGCCCTCAACCCAGTACGGATA
>CALKYG010000177.1 GCA_938003575.1 uncultured Alphaproteobacteria bacterium | reverse complement strand
CGTCAGCATCAGCGCAATTTGTTCCGGCGTCGTCAGCAGCATGTCCGGCGGCGCCTGCTTCTGACGCTGGCGCTTGTGGGCGGGCGTGTCGCCTGTCCGTGCTTCGATGCGGATATCGAGCGCCATTTCGGCGATGGGACGTTCGACGTTGCGCGCGATATCGACGGCCAGCGCTTTCAGGGGAGAAACATAAAGTGTGTGGAGTCCGGCGGAGGAACCGCCTTCGTGAAGCTCGATCAGGCTCGGCAGGAAGCCGGCCAGCGTCTTGCCCCCGCCGGTCGGCGCGATGAGAAGATGCGAGCGTCCCGCTTTCGCCGCGGCGAGGCATTCAAGCTGGTGCTGGCGCGGCGACCAGCCGCGCCGGGCGAACCATGCTTGAAACGTCGGCGGCAGGGACAGGCAGGACGGCTCCATCGCCGGAAGGAAGCCGAACTCTCTTCCGCCGCGCAAGGCCGAAACGCTGCGGCTTGCGAATTAGGTTCGGCTATGCGCAATCTTTCCGCGCCGCCCCCGGCGACGGCGCGGCTCGGAGGGGTTCATATGCGCATCCATTGCATTGCGGCGACTGTCGCGGCGCTCTTCATCGGTACGCCGGCGTCGGCGCAATACTTCGATAGCGGCGGCGTCAATGAAGCCGCGCAGCGGATTTACCGCTCATGCGTGAACATCAGCGAGACTTCGGGAATGACCGACATCCGCGCCGCATGCGCCTGCATCACCGGCTATCTGGGCGGGGCTTTCAATGACCGCGATTTCGAAGCGGCTGCAATATTGCTGCGGGTCGGAGAGCTCGTCGAAACCGGTGCGCCGCAATCCGCAATCGATGCTGAAGTCGTCTCGCTCTTTCAGCGCGGATATGCTGAACAGGATGTCCAGCGCATCGCCGCCATGATTGAACAGGCGAGCCCCCGCGGCGACGCGGTCTGCGCCCAGTTTCAACAGCGCGGTTCGGTCTGACTTTCCGCTCTTCGTGGTCGAATCCGCATTGCGCATACAGGTGAGCATTTGACCCAAGTCGGGCTTTTCGAGCTTGCGAAAACCTCCGCGAAGATCGGCGTCCTCTCATTCGGCGGGCCGGCCGCGCAAATTGCGCTCATGCACCGGGTCTTCGTCGAGGAAAAGAAATGGATTGACGAGGAGCGATATCTCCATGCGCTCAACTATTGCATGCTTCTGCCGGGGCCTGAGGCGCAGCAGCTTGCGACCTATATCGGCTGGCTGCTTCACGGCGTGCGCGGCGGCGTCGTCGCCGGATTGCTATTTGTCCTGCCGGGCGCAGCGATTGTTCTTTCGCTATCGTGGCTCTATGCGGCGCACGGATCCGCGCCTCTGGTGGAGGCCGCGTTCTTCGGCGTACGCGCCGCGGTGCTGGCGTTCGTCGTTGAAGCGATTTTCAGAATTTCAAGACGGGCGCTGAAGTCGCGCGCAGACGCGGTTGCGGCGATTGCGGCTTTCACTGCGCTGACCGTCTTCGCCGTTCCATTTCCGATCGTGATCCTCGCTGCGGCGGCGATCGGCGCGTGGCGGGCTCAAGGCGGCGAACCCGTGCGCATCGCGAAAGCCCGCGGCGGCGACATAAGGCGGCTTGGGTCCTCGGTCGCAGTCTGGTCCGTCGTCTGGATCGCCCCGGTTTTCGCGTCTATGCTCTCGCTTGGCCCTGAACATGTGCTCACGCGCGTCGGCGCGCTTTTCTCAAAGCTCGCGCTGGTGACGTTCGGCGGCGCCTACGCCCTATTGTCTTATCTCCGGCAGCAGGCAGTCGAGAGGGAGGGCTGGCTCAGCGCGGCGCAGATGATCGACGGATTGGGTCTTGCCGAAACCACGCCGGGTCCGCTCGTTCTCGTCAATCAGTTCGTCGGCTTCATGGGCGGATGGCAGGCGGACGGCGGCGGGCTCCTGACGGCGGCTCTAGCGGCGCTGATGGCGAGTTGGTGCACGTTTGCGCCCTCGTTCCTGTGGATATTCGCGGGCGCTCCTTATGCGGAACGATTGCGGGCGAACGCGCGGGCCGCCGGCGCGCTGCGCGCCATCACCGCCGCCGTGCTCGGCGTCATCGGCAATCTGACGCTCTGGTTCGCGGTGAAGATCCTGTTCTCCGAGACGGTCACATTGACCGCGCCGTGGAACGCCGTCATCGAATTGCCGAAGGCCGGTTCATTTGACTTCAGCGCGGCCGCCATCACAGTCGCGGCGGCGATTGCGCTCATGAGGTTTCACGCCGGCGCCGCAGCGGTCGTCGTGAGCGCGGTCGCCGCGGGCGTCGCATTCGCCCTGATCGCCTAGGATCAGGCGGCGACCTTTACGCCCTTGTCGGCCAGAAACTGTTTCAGTTCGCCGTTCTCGAACATTTCGCGGACGATGTCGCAGCCGCCGACAAACTCGCCCTTGACGTAGAGCTGCGGAATCGTCGGCCAGTCGGAATAATCCTTGATGCCCTGCCGGACAGCCGGGTCGGCGAGCACGTTTTCAGAGGCGTAATCGACGCCGAGATAGTCGAGGATCTGAACGATCGCCGCGGAGAAACCGCATTGCGGGAACTGCGGCGTCCCCTTCATGAACAGCATGACCGGATTTGCGTCGATCTTCGATTTGATGGCGGCTTGGATGTCAGCGTCGCTCATACGGGCCTTTCAAAAACATGGCGTTTTGCTGGGGATTAGCTAGGGGCCGACGCCCCCTCGGTCAAGGGCGAACGCGTTCAAGTCTTCGCAAGCGCCGGCCTCCAGCGGCCTCGCCGCCAGCGAAGCGGCAAGATGGCGCGGCTTGGTCGTCGTCGTCATGACGACATCGATCGAAGGCTGGGCGAGCGCGAAGCCGAGGGCCCGGCCGGCGGGGTCTGCGGGTCCGAGCGCGCGGCGCGCTGCGGCGATGCGGGCCCGATCGTAACGCGGGCGAAGCGCCGCGCGTGCAAGGCGCCAAAGATCAGCAGCGCCTGCCGGGCGGCGGAAGCGAGGGTCGAAGAGCCCCTGCGCCAGCGGCGCGACGGCGACCGTGAGGACGCCGCGCGACTTCGCTTCGGAAAAAATGTCGGCATTGCGCCGGTCGATGACGTTGAAGACGCCCATGACCGCGTCGAAATCGCGGCGCGCCGCGAGCGCAAGCGGCTCGCCTTCTCCGCAGACGCCGATCAGGCGCACCGCGCCTTCGCGCTTGAGCGCCGTGAGCACCGGCAGCGCATCCATCGTCTGGGCCGCCGTCGGTCCGTGAAGATAAAGAAGATCGAGACAGTCGCGGCCGAGGCGGCGGCGGCTCTCATCGACATCGCGCCGGATTGCGGCTTCCGAGAAATCTTTCACGAGACCCCGCCCCTTGCGGCGCGTTCCAGTCTTTGTACTGACGAATATGGCGGGCCCGGGCGCGCGCAACGCGGCCCCGAGGCGCGCCTCCGCATCGAAATAAAAGGGCGCGGTGTCGAAATGATCGATCCCGCCGGCGATCGCCATCCTGATCAGCGTGCGCGTCCTGCGCTCGCTGAACCAGAACTGGCCGAGCGGGCCTGAAACGCCGAAGCCGAGCTTAGCGGACGGCGGCGAGGTCATGCGCTGCTCTTTGAAGGAAATCAGTCGACACAGATCGCGTTCGTCACCTTGCCGTCTTCGACCTCGGCGTAACAGCCGAAGGGGCTGTCATTCGCCTGGCAGGCGCCGACCGCATCCTCGCCGGCCGCCTCTTCGCCGGTCGCAAGGCATTTGCCGGCGCAGTCGGCGTCCGACCGGCAAGCCTTGCCGGCGTCGGCGTACGGCCTGACGCAGCGATACATCCCGAGCATGCCTTCCATGCGCACTTCGCCGCCGTCCGCCGCGCAGGCTTTTTCGTCGATCGCCGCCAGCGACTCCGCGCGCATCTCCTCGATTGTCCTGGCGTCGTTCGACGGCGGCTGGAGCACGTCATCGACGAGAGCGTCATCAACATTCGGGGCGCCGCCGTCGCCCGCCGGCTTCTGCGCCGAACACGCGGCGAGGACTGCGACCGCAATCGCAACGAGAATTTTATGCATCGAAGACCCCTTATTGGCGAACGCCGCCGCCAGCATAGGCGGGTTGCGTTCAGGCCGCAATTTTGAGACGGTCGCGCCGGGCGGGGCGGAGTTTGCGTGATGACTGGTGTGTTGAGGGCGGCCGGATTTGTCTTTCTGGCCGTCATTGGCTGGACGACATGGAACCTTGTT
>CALKYG010000176.1 GCA_938003575.1 uncultured Alphaproteobacteria bacterium | reverse complement strand
GGACGCGGAATCCAATATCTCAGCTTTGGTGTCGCCGATCGATTTATTTACTTCGCTAGCCAATTCTTTGCCGCGCGCTCTGATGAATCTCAATGCGAGTCCGGTTTCATGCGCGAATTTTTCCCAGTCGCTCGGTTTCAAGTCCTCCAGTGTCTGGCGCCTGGCGATTTTCATTGCGAGACGCGGCGACAGTTCCGGATAATAAACCGTGCAAAGAAGATCGTAGAGCGGCGCCAGTTCAATGGAGCCGTTTTCGCGGTGTAACAGGCTAAAGTTCTTCGCATGGGCGTCGGCATTGCCAATGATCAAATTGAAAATCGCCGCATCGAAAAGCTTCAAGACTTCGACCGCCGGTCGCGTCGCCGCGCGGCGCAACAGATCAAAGCAGTCACGAAAAATTGGCCCCCCGTCGGCTGCGTATTTCCGTTCGGAAGTGTAACCAAGCGCCTGGCAAAAATCTTCCTGATGCAGGCGTCGCAATACACCATCATCGCCGCAAATGCGGTCGTATCGTTCGACAAGCAGAAAGGAGCGGTCGCCCGCGCGCCGGATTTCAACATTAGCGACATCAAGGCCGACTTTTTTGGCAAGCCGCATGGCGAAGGCTTCGTTCTCAGTCGTTCCGAGAAACCGTTCGATAGGCGGTTTCAAAATATGGCTCGTCGCCTCTCCTGGCGTCGGCAACGCTATTTCGTCATTGACGAGGATGACCGGGATTTTCGACTGCGCGCCAGCAAGCGACAGGCGAAGCCCCTCGCGACCAGCGAGAAAAGGTCGTGACGGTAATTCGTCGAGCAAATCAACAAGCGCTGCTTCGCCAAGCGGTTTATTTTGTGTCGGAAGTAACGACGCCGGCGGCGCCTCCCCTTCCGGCCAGAGCGTCAGTGCTCCGGCGACTTCACCGCCCAATTCGTTCAGGAGTTTGAATTCATTGCCGTGGGATACGCCGAGGGCGCCGGCAACCGCGATGCGCTGGCTTTCCTCTGGCAACAGACCTTCGAAGAACGGACGGCATTCGCGCCGGCTGAAGGGATCTTCCCGTTTCGGCAAGGAGAATGACAAAGCTGGCTTGTTATCGTCTGCTAGCCATTCAGGAGCGTAAGCAAATCCCATTTCGCCATGGCGATCGATGGTCAAGGCGCCGACGATCTCGCCGTCCCACCAGACATTTATTGTCTTGGTCATAATCCGTCCCCGCCAGGACCGGTAAGTTCGATCTTGCAGCCCAGAGCATTGAGGACCGCCAGTGTCTTGCCGAGTTGCGCGGTTTCCTTGCCGGCCTCCAATTCAATGAGAAAACGCAAGCCGACGTCGGCGGCGCCCGCGAGCTGATCTTGGCGCAGACCCTGGCGTTTGCGTAATTGCCGTATTTTCAAGCCGATCTGTTTTGGCGTCATAATTTATTCCCGGTCGGGAACATAAAGACCGATATCATAAAAATCAAGACAAATATTCCCGATCAGGAATAAATGCTTCAGAACCAGGCTAAACCAGAAAAATATTACCGATCGGGAACATGGCGCTCTCGGCGCTCACTACATTCGAATGTGTGACAGGCTTTCAGTCGCACTGAAGGAAATATGAAAAAAGCGGCTTAGGAAGCACCGATTTCCTGCAAAATCGCCCGAAATTCATGCCCCGGCGCCTGAAATAAAGTTCGATACGCATTCACGAAGGGGAGCCATTCCTTCACCATCGTCGACGACTGATTCGCCGCCAGTGCGGCCGC
>CALKYG010000175.1 GCA_938003575.1 uncultured Alphaproteobacteria bacterium | reverse complement strand
CCGGCCGACCAACTCGATCCTGATGGAGGCGCTCACTCCGCGAACGCTCGGCGCGCTCGTAGCGCTCTATGAGCACAAGGTTTTCTGTCAGGGCGTCTTGTGGGGAATCAATTCCTTCGATCAGTGGGGCGTCGAGCTAGGCAAGAGGCTCGCGAAGAAAATCCTTCCCTCGATCGCCCGGCTTGGCGAAAAGAAGGGCGCGCCCTTAGGTCATGACGGCTCGACGCGGCGGCTGATTGAGCGCATCAACGCGTTTCGCGCTAATTAACAAGGTGTGTCGATAATGAGAAATGTGATTCTGGCGGTTGTGACGATGCCGTTTCTCTTCGCCTGCGACGGACGCGAGGCGAAATCTGTTCCGTCCCCGCAGAACAATCCGCCGGTTGAATCGTCGTCGGACTCAGCGATCGGCGAATCGATTGAGAGCGAAACGCCGTCTCCGGAGGCTGCCGGGGTTTCGTCTGCGGCGCCGATTGAAACAGGAGCTGACGAGATCGACTGGCCGGCGACGACGCTTCATGCGAAGATTGTGACCTCAAAGGGCGACATGCTCGTCGATCTTTATCCGGAGAAAGCGCCGAGGACCGTCGAGAACTTTGTCCGGTACGCCCGGGACGGCCATTATGACCGCCTGATCATTCACCGTGTTGTGCCTGGCTTCATCATCCAGGGCGGCGGTTACAACAAGTATTTCAACGAGCGTCCAACCCGCGAGCCCGTACCTTACGAAGGCGGCAACGGACTTGGAAATTTCCGGACGACGCTCGCCATGGCGCGGACCAGCGATCCGGACAGCGCCTCCGCGCAATGGTATGTCAATCTCCGCGACAACAATGATCAGCTAGATCACTTCGTGAACGACCTTGGTCCGCGTTTCGGCTATACGGTCTTCGGGCGGGTAGTCAAAGGGATGGAGGTCGCCGATGCGATCGGCGCCATGCCGACCGGGGCCGGCGGGCCGTTCCCGGCAGAAGTTCCGGTCGAGACGGTCACGATCAGCCGCGTCGACATCATTGAAGATGCGCAGTAACGGACCCGCGTTGCGCGCGGTCGCGTGTTCCGCTATCCCGCGCTCATGTCTGAAAGCAAAAAGATGAAGAAGCCGAAGGCGCGGACCCCGCGCGGCTTTCGCGATCGCTTTGGAGCTGAGATCGCCGCCGAGCGCGAAATGCTCGCTCGCATTTGCGCAGTCTACGAATCGTTCGGTTTCGATCCCCTCGAAACGCCGGCCCTCGAATACACAGACGCCCTCGGCAAGTTTCTCCCTGATGTAGACCGCCCGAACCATGGCGTTTTTTCGCTTCAGGACGACGATGAACAGTGGATGAGCCTTCGCTATGATCTGACGGCGCCGCTCGCGCGCTATGTCGCAGAAAATTACGACGGCCTCGTCAAGCCTTTTCGCCGTTACGCCGTCGGTCCTGTCTGGCGTAATGAAAAGCCGGGGCCGGGGCGCTTCCGTCAGTTCACTCAATGTGATGCCGATACGGTGGGTGCGCCAGCGCCGCATGCGGACGCGGAAATGTGCATGCTGTTCGCCGAAGTGATCGAGGCCGCCGGCATTCCGGCCGGCGATTTCGTCATTCGCCTGTCGAACCGCAAGATTGTTGATGGGCTTTTTGAAAAGATCGGCCTATCAGGCGATGCTGCGGCGGAGACCCGCCTAAACGTCATGCGCTCGATGGACAAGTTCGATCGGCTGGGCGAGGCGGGTGTGCGCCAGCTGCTCGGCGCCGGACGCAGGGATGAAAGCGGCGACTTCACCAAGGGTGTCGGTCTTTCGGATGCAAATATCGATTCCGTCATCGCGTTTCTCGCCGCGAGATCAGCGGGCGACAATGCGGCAACGCTTGAGAAAATCGGCGCCGTGCTCGGGCAAACGCAAAGCGGTGCTGCGGGTATTGGCGAGCTTTCCTTGATCAATGCGCAACTTCTCGACCGCTTCCGTAAGACGGTCGCCGTTGATCTTTCGATCATTCGCGGGCTCGAATATTATACTGGGCCCGTTTTCGAAGCCGATCTTAACTGGACTGAGGACGGCGCCGACGGGAAACCTGCGAGATTGGGATCTATTGGCGGCGGTGGGCGCTATGACGGGCTGGTAAAACGATTCAAAGGAATCGAGGTGCCCGCGGTTGGAATCTCGGTCGGAATATCAAGACTCCTAGCGGCCATTGAGTTCAGAAACGGGCAGCCGTTCGCGAACCAGATTGGCCCTGTCGTCATTTTGGCGCTCGAAAGCGATCAGATGCCGGACTATCAGGCAATGGCGTCGGAATTGCGCGCCGCCGGGATCAGGGCCGAGGTCTATGTCGGCGGATCCGGCATGAAGGCGCAGATGAAATATGCTGATAAGCGCGCCGCGCCGGTTTCGGTCATCTGCGGCGGCGATGAGCGCGCGCGCGGCGAGGTGACGATCAAGGACATGCGTTTAGGCGCCGCCCTTTCAAAGGAAATTGACGACAACACGGAATGGCGTGAGGCGCAGCCGGCGCAAAAAAGCATCGCGCGCGCGATGCTCGTTGAGGAAGTGCGGCGCTCACTCGAGCGCAAATGAAGTCAAAGTGAAGAAGGATTCTGCGGAATGAATCTGAATCTGGCTGCAGTCGTGTTCATGTTGCCTACATCGGCGCTAACCGCGCCGCTTGACGATTCCGCGTTAGAGGCGAAGGCCCGCGCAATTCATGAAAAAGTCATCACCCTCGACACTCATGTCGACATTTCGCTCGATTTTGCGACGGCCGCCGCCGATCCAGGGGGCTTCACGGAGGGCCAAGTCGATCTGCCGAAGATGCGCGCGGGCGGCCTCGACGCAGCATTTTTCATCGTATACACGCCGCAAGGTCCATTGACCGACGACGGATTTTTGAATGCGCAGGAGATCGCGCTCACACGGCTTGGCGCGATCCATCGCTTTGTCGGCGCCTATCCGAACGAAATCGGACTTGCGTTTAGCGCCGCAGGTGCGCGCGAGGTCGCGAAATCAGGGCGCAAAGTTGCTTTAATCGGCATGGAGAATGCATTCCCTCTTGGGCCCGACCCGACCGAGGCGGAAATAGAGCGGATCGCCGCTGAAGGCGTTCGCTATGTCGGGATCACACATTTCGGACACAACCAGTTCGGCGATTCCTCAAATCCAGATGTCGAGAACGGTGACGTGGAGGAGAAATGGGGCGGACTTTCCCCGAAGGGTCGCGCCCTCATCTCCATGCTCAATCGAGCCGGCATAATTGTCGATGTCAGCCATTCCAGCCGCAAGACGATGATGCAGGCGATCGAGCTTTCGGCGGCGCCGATCATCGCCTCGCATTCAGGCGTCAAGGCAGTCGCCGATTCACCGCGAAACCTTGACGACGAGCAGTTAAAGGCGCTCGCCGCAAACGGCGGCGTCGTACAAATCGTTGCGCTCGACGTCTATGTGAAAGCCCTCAATGATGCGCAAAAAGCCTTTCAGGAAAAGGTGCGCAAGGAAATGGGCTTGGAAACGTCGGCCGCGCGCGCTGCAATGAGTGCGGAAGTCAAAGCGGATTATGAGAATCGAATGAAAGATCTTTGGACGATTTCGGCGCGCGCCACCGTGGCTGATTTCGTCGATCATATCGATCACGCCGTGAAAGTCGCCGGAATAGATCATGTCGGCATCGCCTCCGATTTCGACGGTGGAGGCGGCATCGTCGGATGGGACAATGCATCCGAGACTCTCAACGTGACGCGCGAACTGGTGAAACGCGGTTATTCGGAAGAGGAGATCGCCAAGCTTTGGAGTGGAAACCTCCTTCGCGTGCTGACGCGTGTTGAAAAGGCAGCAGTCTCGCTCCGGAGAAGCGGTCGATAAGTCAGGCTGCGCGCAGCTTCTTCAGGACCAGTGATTTTCTCGGCCGCTCGCCGCCAGGACCGCGATCGACGCCAAGGCGAGCGCGTTCAATGATGTCGCGCGCCAGCATCGGCGCCTCCGATCGGAAAAGCGTCTTGCCGTCGGCGTCGACATAGATGACGAAGAAACCGGCTTCGGCATTCATCGCATGCCGGAGCAGGGATGCGTCGAGCCATTCCATTTTTTCGCCGTTCTTTGTCGGGCGCGACAGTCCGTAGACTTCGATGACGGAAACGTCCTCGCGGATTAAGGCGGCGATCGCGGGCTTGAGAAGACGCCGCTGCATGCGGCAGGCGTTGTGATTGGCTGTCGGACCGATGATGAAGAGCGCGTTCTTTGGCGAAAAGCGCTTGGGCTCGGTTCGGCGGATAGCCTGGCGAATGTCGGGCATGGGCAAGGGTCCGCGCGCAGCGAAATACGCGATCGCGCCGAAGATAATGCAGGTCGCGAGGATCAGCAGCGTCAGCCCCATGCAGAATGTCTAGCCAATCGTCATTGACGACGCGTTAACGAAATTCCCACAGCCGATGATAAATGAGCTGGTTGATTGATTTTGCAGCGTTTTTTGAAATGGTTAAATGATCAGTACAACGGCCGCGGAAGGCTTTTGCGCCAGTCAATTGTCTTCCTGATTCCTTCGGCAAGGGTGGTCTTCGGATCATAGCCGAGCAGCATTCTGGCTTTGGACACGTCGGCCCAGGTTTGCTCGACATCGCCCTTCTGCATGCCCCTGAAGATTTTCTTCGCTTCGATCCCGAGCTCTCTTTCGATGAGCGCAACTAGCGTCATCAGCTCTTCCGGGCGGTCATTGCCGAGATTGAACACGCGGTGAAACCCATCCGCGGCGCCCGGGGGAGAGGCGGCGGCGGCGAGCACGCCCGCGACGATGTCGTCGATATAGGTGAAGTCGCGGCCCATTCGGCCCTCATTGAAAATCTCGATGGGCTCGCTCCGAAGCATCTTTTCCGTAAAGATTGAATAAGCCATGTCCGGGCGGCCCCACGGCCCGTAGACCGTGAAAAAACGCAACCCCGTAAGCGGCAGCGAATAAAGCCGCGCGTAGGAGGCCGACATCGTCTCATTCGCCTTTTTTGTCGCGCCGTAGAACGACACTGGCTCGTCGGTGCGGTCATCTTCCGAGAAAGGCGTCTTCCTGTTGGCTCCGTAGACTGAGGATGAGGACGCGTAAACAAGATGCGGAATTTCGAGACGGCGGCCGAGTTCGAGCATTGAGAGGTGCCCGTCGAGATTTGAGTGAGCGTAGGCGAACGGATTCTCGATCGAATAGCGGACTCCAGCTTGTGCGGCCAGGTGGATAACGGCATCGAATGTCGAAGACGCAACGCGCAACATCGCTCCGAAGTCGGCGATATCGACCTGATGAAAGGTAAACCTCTCACGCGCCCGTAGACGGTTTAGGCGCGCAAGCTTCAAACCCGGCGAATAATAATCATTAAGGTTATCGACGCCGACAACCTCGTCGCCGCGATCGATTAGCGCCGCCGACGTCGCCGCGCCGATAAAGCCTGCCGCACCGGTCACTAAGAAGCGCATCATCGTCCGTATGGAAAAAGCCTGTCCGGTTCACTCCGCCGCCGGTTTTTGGAGCATTTCGTCGTAAAGACCTTCGGGAAGCGTCCGTCGTCTATGCAACATCAGCGCCGCAATCGCCAGCATTGTGACGGCGACTCCGTAAAAGGCGACCGCGGGATCGGCGTCGCCGTTAGTAATAGCAAGCGTTGCAAGCGAGCCCGGCATGGCGAAAAGTGCGTTTGCGAAAACGCCAGCCGCCATGATGCGGGCCCGGACCTGCGCCGGTGCGCGCCGCTGCACCGCCGCCTGCAATGGTGCAATATAAACGCCCATTAACGCTGAGGTGGCGATGAAAAGGAGAACGAGCATCAGGCCCGGTGCCGTCAGGAACAATTCGCGGCTGGTCAAGACATCGCCCGTCGGCGCCGCGACCATCGGCGAAAGCGCCGCGATCAGGATCGAAAAAACGCCGGCGCCGAAAACCGACGCCGCGGAATAACCGAGGCCGGACCGTCCCTTGGCGAGTCCTGCGGCAAAGATTGCGCCAAGGCCCGCGCCGATCGCGAATAGGCCGTTCAGCACGGTCGCGACCAACGCGTCTGCGTTCAGCGTGTCTCGCGCATAGAGCGGCGTGATGACCGTGACGGCTGTCGACAACAAGAAAAAAACTGCGACGCCGAGCAGAGGCGGCGCGACGCCGCGAGAGGATTGAACGAAACGGAACATCCGGCCGACCTGCGCGAACCAGTTGAAATCGATCCTGAGGTCTGGATCATTCGCCGCCGCGCGCAGCGTCCGAAGCGAGGCGAGCCAGCCGATCGTCGAAGCCATGACGAGGATCGAGCCGACCAGCATCCTCCCGTCATGGCGCACGATCAGCGATCCGCCAACCATGTAGCCGATGAGGATGAAAGAATAGAGCCCGGCGTTGCATAAGCCGTTGCCCCGCACGAGTTCATCGATAGCAAGGTATTTCGGCATCGCGCTTGTCCGGACGGGTGAGAAAAATGCAGACTGGGTTCCCATTGCAAACAGCATCGCAATCGCAAGGATGCCGGCGCCGCTCATGAATGCGGCCGCGGCGACGATCATCAGCATGACTTCGACGAATTTTGTCCGGCGGAACATCATCGAAGTTTCGTATTTGTCGGCGAGCTGTCCCGATAGGGGTGAAAACACCATGATTGCGAAAGGAAGGAGCGCTCCGATAAACGGCATCGCATTGTCGGGCTTGCCGAAACTCGGCGCGTCGATGACGCCGTAAGGGACGCCTATCAGCAGCGACTGGCGCAGCACATTGTCTGAAAAAGTGCCGAAGGAAAGCGCCACCCACATCGGCCAGAAGCGACGCTGCAGGAATAGCGGCGGCGGTTGGCTCTTCAAGATCAGCGCGCTCCCGCCATATCGCGTCTTTTTCCTCCGTCGCGGCGATCGGGTCTCGGGTCCGGAAGCGGGGGATGAAGCACATCCGGCGCTTCCAGTCCAATAAGTTCTAAGGAACGCCGTTCGACCGTTTCTTCAAGTCGCGCCATGAAGGCGTCCTTTTCGATCCCCGGCGGGATCGGATCGAGAAATTCGATCACCGCCTCACCCGGAAGGAGACGCCATTGCTGCTGCGGCCAGCGCCGCCCCAGATTGGTCGCGACCGGAACGACGGGACATCCATAGGCAGAGTACATGTGGTAAACGCCCTTCTTGTAGCGGAAGCGTTCGCCGACCGGAGCGAGATGGCCTTCCGGATAAATCAGGATGCGCCGTCCTTGCTCTTGGGCTTTCTTCAGTTCGTCGTCTACCAGGCGCGCGCGAGAATAGGCGCCGCCGCAGTTGTCGACGACGATCGCGCCCATTTTCTTCAATATGCCGCCGAGCAGTGGAAATTTTTCGAGGTGGTCCCCGGTGACGAAGGCAAGATCGTAAAATTGTGAAAACATCACGATGCCGTCGCCCCAGCTTTGGTGTTTCGCGGCGATGATGCACGGCCCTTCGGGCAGGCGTTCCTTGCCGATGACTTTCACCCTGACGCCGCCGATCCAGCGCATCCAGAACTGCATCGCGCGGGTGTAAGCGAATATCCACAGCATGACCGGCTTGCGGCTCGGGATGAGAATCAGCGGCGCCGCCGTCACGGCGAAGAAAATCGAGGTTGTCCAGTAAGCGATCTGGAAGAGAATATTGCGCATGGCGATTTTCCTCAGCGGGTATGCGTTTTCATCACGGCGAGCGCCGCGTTGACGAGCTTGTCCGCATATTGAGACAGCGGGCCGTCAAGCCGTCCGTAATGGATCTGCAGCGCCGTTTGCAGGACCAGGCCAAGCGCAAGTCCCGCGATGAACGCCGGGTCGCCGCGTGCGATCTCGCGCCGTTTCATCGCCACGCTGATCATGTCCTCGACTGCATCGACCGGATTATCTACGCCCTCCGGCGTCGGGAGGAAACGATGCGTGTAAAGCAGGTGGAAGGTGAACAGCGGGAAATCCGCGTCTGCCGTCGCACAATAGGCGTCGATGACGGCGCTAGCCTGTTCCGCAATTGACCGCTTCTCGCGCGCAGCTTCACGGATCAGCGTCGCAAGGCGCGTGTGCACCGCTAGGAACATTGTGGAGGCGAGTTGGTCTTTTGAATCGAAGTGGCGGTAAATCGCTCCTTCCGAGACGCCCGCCCTTTGTGCGATTTCGCGTGTTGTCGAAGCGTCGACGCCTTTTTCGACGAATAGTGAGAGCGCAGCCTGCTCGATCCGCGCCTTGGCGCCGACCGGTTCGCTGTTCCAGCCGACCAATGAGTTACGCCTCGTCGCCATGCCTTGCCTCATGTAAGTGAGTACTCACATACATAATGGACTGCAAATGCCTAGTCAAGGATTTGAGCGGAGGAAAAGGGCTCAGGGGCGACTTGCACGTCAAACTCGGGCCTCCCTTTCGTCCAAGTGAAAATGCCCGACCCGCCTGGAAGCTGGGAAAAGTGAGACTTCGTTTGCAAGATCAAGCCGTCTTCTTCAGACATTTTGCGACCGGGCGACTAATCACCGTTCGGGTGGGCGCCTGTTAACAAACGCGTCGATGCCGGCGCAGGTATCTTCCTCCATCATGTTGCGCGCCATGATTTCGCCGGCGTAGGCGTAAGCCTCGGCAAGCGGCATCTGGCGCTGGCGCGCGAACATCGCCTTGCCGTAACGGATGGCGGCAGGACTTTTTGACATGATCTGCGCGGCCTTTTCGGCGACGGCGGCGTCAAGCATCGCTTCCGCCGCCGTCTCATTGATCAATCCCCAGTCCCTTGCTGTCATCGCGTCGATGAAACGCCCGGTGACTAACATGTCGAAAGCGCGTTTTGCGGAAACATTGCGCGACAGAGCGACCGCAGGCGTCGAACAAAAGAGCCCCAGATTGACGCCGGAAACCGCGAACCGCGTCGTCTCCGCCGCTATCGCAAGATCGCAGGCGGCGACTAGCTGGCATCCCGCTGCGGTTGCGACGCCATGCACGCGAGCGATGACCGGAACCGGCGCCTTCACGATCGCCATCATCACCTCTGAGCATTGCGCAAACAGTTTGCGGTAATAGGAATGGCTGGGGTCGGCGCGCATCTCTTTCAGGTCATGACCGGCGCAGAACGCCTTTCCAGCGCCGGAAATGATGATGCAACGCACACTGTCGTCGGAGGCAATGTCGTCAAGCGCGCCTTTCAATGCTGCGAGCAATGCCTCCGACAGGGCATTGAATTGGCGCGGCCGGTTGAGCTGCAGTGTGACAAGTCCGCCGTCGTTTCGCCTCAGCAGAACGGCCTCCCCGCAATCGCCGTCGTCAGCCATGGCGAAGCCTCCTTTTTATCAACCCCGCAGCTTTCATTTCTAGCAGCCCGTTCCACGCAGCGAAAATCATTTCCGCAAGAGTTCGCGCTGCACGACGATAAATCCCAGCGCCAATGGGAGGCCGAGCGATAACCCGCGATAGATAAGGCCGGCGGCGAAGGAGGTTTCAACGCCGTGCCCAAGCGACGCCAGTGCGGCGAGCAATCCCGCCTCGAAGGACCCAAGGCCCATCGGGGTCGGCGCGACGGTTGCAGCGAGCGAGCCGAGACTGACCGCGATGACGGTCGTTGCGAAAGTAACGCCCCCGCCCTGCGCCTCAAATGCAATCCATAATGTTGCACCATCGAGGAAGCGCTGAATCGCCTGCAGCGCGATGCAGGTCAGGAAGAGCCCGCGCTCTTTTCGGATGACAGCGGCTGCCTTCGTGACGGTGTCTCGAATTCGAACCAAGGGGGAGTGGCTGCCCCCGATCCTGTTTTGCGTCGCTATGACGAAGGCGCCTATGACCAGAGTAAGGAGGACGAGGGCGATGGCGACAAAATGGATATCGGAAAGATCGGCTGAGAATTCCTCCAGCGATCCGCCGCTGAACGCGAGGAAGACAAGCGAACCCGCGGCGAATGCGACGAATGTCAGGATGAACGATGTCGCTCCGAAAACGAAGGCCGCGAACGCGTCCGCGGCCGCGACGCCGCGCCGGATCAGGGCGTGGATGAAGAATACGGCGCCGGAAACGCCGGCTGACGGAATCGCCTGGTCGGCGAACAGCTTTCCGATGCTCAGGACAAACAAATCGGTTGTCGCGATCGGGCTCCTGCGCCGCGAGAGCACAAGGCCCCAGACGATCGCCTGCGCAAGAAATGCGAGCGCTTGCGCCAGGATCGCGAGCAAAAGCCAGCCCGGGTCGGTTCTTAGGATTGCGTCAGCGAACGCGCCTATGTCGCCGATATGCAGGACAAGCGCGACAAGGCCGAGAAACGCGACAGCGCCAATGATGAGGCCGGCAAGTCGAGGCCGCTTGGCGCGCAGGCTGCCCTGCGCCGATGTGCGTCCTTCAGTCGGCTCGCTCGCCGCATCTTGCATGTCCGTTCAACTCGCTATCGCGACCCGGGCGGTGTAGACTGTCAACGCGCCGCGGCGGTGGTGCGGCGTTCGGCCAAGCCAAATCTTCGCCTTTCGCTTGACCTTCGTCAAATTGCTGCAGGCTCGCGACGCCATACTGCGTGCGCCGCTTTGCAAACAGGGAGAAAGCGTCATGTCAGTTAAAAAGATCTTTGCGCCGTTGCAGAATGCCGATACGGCGGAAACGGCTTTGAAGACTGCGATCGCGATCGCACGCCGCCACAAGGCGCATATTGACGCGCTCCATATTCGACAACGCCCGAACGTTCCCGCCGGCGGCTACTATCCCGTCGGCGTGATCTTCGTTGACGAGCATCTTGCGGAACTAAAAGAAGCGCTCGAAGCGGAAGCGGCAAAGCTGAAGGAGATATTCGACCGCGTAATGAAGGCTGAGGGCGTCGCCGTCGTCTCGTCTTCGACCCATCGCGATGATGCGGGCGCAACAGCGTCCTGGCGCGACCAACAGGGCATACTTCCTTTTGATCTTTCCTCGGCGGCGCGCGTATCCGACATCGTCGTCTTCGGACGCGGCCCGGGCGACCTCGGTTACCCCGACGCCAATCTCATTGAAGAGGCGATCTTCCAGTCCGGCCGTCCGGTCATTATCGCGCCCGTCGGAACGTTTGAGCGAACGCCTCGACGAATCCTCGTCGCCTGGAACGGCGGCCGCGAGGCTGCGCGCGCATTGTCGTCGGCGATGCCGCTCTTTGAGGAAACGGACGCCGCCCTCGCGCTGTCGATTGGAAACATTGCCTCTGATCTTGAAGGGCCGGAGAAAGCGGCCGAGCTCCTTCGCCTGCACGGCGTCAAGGCAGAGGCAAAACGCCGTACGCCTGGCGCCGGGGGTGCGAACGAAGACGACCTGCTTGAGGCGGCGCGTGAGTGGAAAGCCGATCTTATCGTCATGGGAGCCTATTCGCATTCCCGCTGGCGCGAACTCGTACTCGGGGGCTTCACGCGCAAACTCCTTAAGCAATCGGAGTTTCCACTGTTCCTCGCGCATTAGCGTCCGCCGCCGTGGACCCTTCTCGCGGAATCGGGCCTTATGCGCCGTGATGGATAAGGAATTTCGGCTTACAGTCCGCGTTTATTATGAAGACACCGATTTCTCGGGGGTCGTCTATCACGCGCGCTACCTGCATTTTTTTGAACGCGGACGCACCGAGGCGCTGCGGGCGTGCGGGGTTTCGCATACGGAACTTCTGGCACGCCCCGAGCCGTTGGCGTTTGCGGTCAGGAAGATGACGACGGAATGGATCATCCCGGCGAAGATTGACGATCTGCTCGACGTTTCGACGCGCTTCGTCGAGATCAAGGGCGCACGCATGGCGCTCGATCAGGAATTACGCCGCGACGGCGAAGTGATCGCAAGGGCCGATGTAGAGGCCGCCTGCATGAATCTCGAGGGCCGACCGCGGCGACTGCCGGCGGAGATCGTCGCTATTCTCGGATCAGGACCACGCTAACCGCCTGTTAACAACCACTCAACCTGCGCGGGCGGCCGGCGATTAAACTCGTCAAAGCCGTGCGAGGGGCCGCCAAAGCCTTTGCCGGTCCGCCCGGAAGCCGCTATCAG
>CALKYG010000174.1 GCA_938003575.1 uncultured Alphaproteobacteria bacterium | reverse complement strand
TCGCCGCCAAAAGCGACTTCGACCTCGGGAAGCGATGAAAGCGCCCGCGTTGTCTGAACCAGCGCGCGCTTGAAATCCTCCCGGGCTTTCTCCTTTGGCGTCATGGGCGCGATAATGCCGATTGAGTGACCTTTGCCAAGCTGAATTTGCTGTGACTTTCTGCCGAAAAGCCTTGCCCCCGCGCAGCCTCACGGTCGAAAACCCCCGCATGAGCGACGCCGCCATGACCATTGATGAAATCCACGCGCTGCTGCGGGACGGCTTTCCGACCTGGGATCAAGGGGGCGTCAGCATCGAGAGCGCCGGTTACCGCGCCTGCCGATTGCGGCTTGCGGTCCACGGCGGTCATTTGCGGGCCGGCGGCACGATCAACGGCCCGACCATGTTCATGCTCGCGGACACCGCCCTGTTCGTCGCCGTGCTTGCGACCGTCGGCCCGAAGGCGTTGGCCGTGACCACGAACATGTCGATCAATTTCCTGCGCAAGCCGCCGCCAAGAGACCTCGTCGCCGATTGCCGGCTGTTCAAGGTAGGCGCACGCCTCGCCTATGGCGAAGCAATCATCTTCAGCGACGGCGACGAAGAGCCGGTCGCTCATGCGACGGGAACCTATGCAATTCCTTCTCAATGACCTCTTGCGGAGGCGCCGGCCGGAGTGAGATCGCAGGCTGCCGCCGACCCCTGAGATGCAATCGACAATCATTCCCTGATGGGAATGGGAGGGCGCGATTTGGCGGCCGGGGCGGGGAAGGATATCCTGCGCCGGTGAATGAGGGATAGACATGCCGAGACTGAAAAGCGAAATCACGCGCCGCGATTTCATGAACGGCGTCGCCCTTAGCGTCGCCGCCGGCGCTCTTTCCCCTTCGGCGCTGCTGGCCGGCGACGTCGCGCCTTATCCGCCCGCCGCGACCGGCCTCAGGGGCGCTCATGCCGGTTCTTTCGAAACGGCCCACGCGGTTGCATGGGAGCGGCGCCAGTGGCCGCGCCCTGACAGGCTCACCGATTCTATCTACGACCTCGTCGTCGTCGGCGCCGGGCTCTCCGGTCTCGCCGCCGCGCACCTCTTCCGCGAGCGGGCGCAACGCAAAGTCAAAATCCTCATCCTCGACAATCACGACGATTTCGGCGGACACGCCAAGCGTAACGAGTTTGAGGTCGATGGGCGCCTGCTCATCGGTTATGGCGGCAGTCAGTCGATCGACGGGCCTGCCGGATATTCTCCTGAAGCCAGGGCGTTGCTTTCCTCAATCGGCGTCGAGACATCCAAATTTTACGACTATTTCGACCAGGAATTTTACGCCCGAAGGAACATGCGTGCGGCGATCCATTTCGACACCGCGAGTTTTGGAAAAAGCGCGCTGACGGGAATCCCCTTCGGATTCTGGGGCGACACGCCGTCTAAAGACGATATCAAGAGCGCGTTGAGGGACGCGCCGATCGCAGTCGAAACCAAGAAAGCCCTCGAAAGGCTCGTGCTTAAGGAGAAGGACTATCTTGCCGGCCTGTCCGTCGATGAGAAAATCCAATATCTGCGCGGGATCAGCTTTGAAGAGTATCTGCGCTCCAAGGCTTCTGCGCCCGACGAACTCATTACGATTTTGCGGCGCGTTCCTCATGGCTTGTGGGGCTGCGGCTGGGACGTATTGTCGGCGCTCGAAGGCGCCCGTTGGGGGATGCCGGGGACGTCCGGGCTCGGCATTGAACGAGCGCTTTCCGAAAACCTCCACGGCGAGGAGCCGTATATTTTTCATTTTCCCGACGGCAATGCGAGCCTTGCGCGCTTGCTCGTCAGGAAGCTCAATCCCGCCGCCATGCCGGGGTCGACGATGGAAGACGCCGTCCTTGCGCGCGCTGACTACACGCTGCTGGACGCTGCGGACGCCGACACGAGAATCCGGCTTGGCGCAACGGCCGTCGAGATACGACACTCGCCGACCGGCAAGTCGGCCGACGTCGTCTATGTGAAGGAAGGCTCCGCTCACCGCGTGCGCGGGCGACATGTCGTCATGGCGGGGTATATGGCGATGTCGCCTTATATCTGCCCGGAGATGCCGCCGGCGCAGGTCGAGGCCGTACGGCGCTTCACCAAGATACCGCTGGTGTACGCAAATGTCGCGCTCAGAAACTGGCGCGCATTTGAAAAGGCGGGCATCCATCGTGTTTATGCGCCTGGCGGATTTTTCGAGACGATGGCTCTCGATTTTCCCGTCAGCATCGGCGACTACAAATTCGCCGCTTCCGCCGACGAACCGGTTATCCTTCATCTCCAGCATGTGCCGACCGCGCCCGGCGAAGGCCTGGACGAAAAAGACCAGCACCGCATGGGCCGCCGCAGGCTTTACGCCCTTTCATATGATGATTTTGAATCAGCGATCGTCGATCAGCTGACCGACATGTTGTCGGGCCATGGTTTCGACGCTGAGCGGGACATCGCGGGGATCACCGTCAACCGCTGGCCTCACGGATACGCCTATGAATATAATGAGCTCTTCGACGGCCCCGATTATTCCCCGTCATCAGGGCCGCATGTCGCGGCGCGCGCCTCTATCGGCCGCATTTCGTTCGCAAATTCCGACACGAGCGCTTACGCCTACGTCAACGGCGCTTTCGACGCAGCGCATCGGGCCGTCGAGGAGCAGTTGAAAATTCCGGATTGATGCGCCGCCGTCAGCTGCTTTCCGCCAGGAATGACAATTGTTGAATCATTGCGTTGCGCTGAGCTTCCGTCTGGTCGGTAAGGCGCGTCGGGTAATCGCCGGTGAAGCAATGGTCCGTGAAGGCGGGCGCTGATTCATCCCGCGGCCCCTTGCCAAACGCTTCGTATAGCCCGTCAAGCGACAAAAATGCGAGGCTGTCGGCGCCAATCTCTCGCCGGATTTCTTCAACTGTCATCTTGCTCGCGATGAGTTCGTCCTTGGACGGCGTGTCGATGCCGTAAAAGTCCGGATAAAGAATGGGCGGACACGCGATGCGCATATGCACTTCTTTCGCGCCGGCGTTCCTCAGCATTTGCGTAATTTTGCGTGATGTCGTGCCCCGGACGATCGAGTCGTCGATCAAAACGATGCGCTTGCCCTCAATCGCTCCGCGGTTCGGCGCGTGCTTGCGCGCGACCCCTGCTTCGCGGATGCGCTGTTCCGGTTCGATGAAAGTCCGCCCGATGAAATGGCTGCGAATAAGCGCCTGCTCAAAGGGAAGTCCTGAAGCCTGTGCGTAGCCGATCGCCGCAGGAACGCCGGAGTCCGGTATCGGCGCAACCATATCCGCATCGCACGGCGCTTCCTGCGCAAGGCGCTTGCCGAGTTTCTTGCGCAACTCGTAAACGCTGTTGCCGTCGACGATCGAATTCGGGCGCGCGAAGTAAATAAGTTCGAAAATACAGGGGCGCGCCGGCGTCGTCGGCGGAAACACCTGGCGGCTCTCGACGTCGCCGTTTGCCTTGCAGATCACCATCTCGCCCGGGCGGATGTCGCGAACGAATTTGGCGCCGATGAGATCAAGCGCGCAGGTTTCGGAAGCCAACACCGGCTTGCCGTTCAGTTCGCCGAGGATGAGCGGACGAATGCCGACAGGATCGCGGACTCCGATCAGCGCATCCTTCGTGAGCACGACGAGCGCGTAGGCGCCTTCAACCTGCTTCAGCGCATCGATCAGCTTGTCGATCATCGACAATTGGTGAGAGCGGGCGGTCAGCTGCAGGAAAAGCTCTGAGTCAGACGTCGTATGAAAAATCGCGCCGCGCTGTACAAGTTCAGACTTGAGTTTGCGTGAATTCGTCAGATTGCCGTTATGCGCGAGTGCGATCCCGCCGCGGTCGAGATCAGCGTAAAGCGGTTGCACATTCCTCAGAATTGTTCCGCCCTGAGTCGAATAGCGCGTATGGCCGATTGCGGCGATCCCCTTCACGCGCTGAAGGGTGTCAGCATCCGAAAAATTGTCGGACACGAGTCCAAGATGGCGCTCAGAGTGAAATTGTTCGCCGTCATAACTCGCAATTCCGGCCGCTTCCTGGCCGCGGTGCTGCAACGCATGCAGGCCGAGCGCCGTCAGGGCGGCCGCATCCGGCGTTCCGATGACGCCGAAGACGCCGCATTCTTCGTTGAGTTTGGGGCCGCCGAAGAGTGCGTCTCGAACAAAGGTCCGGCGGCGATACCGGGCGCCGAGGCGCTTCAGGCGCTGCGCAGCGGCGAGGGCGAAGGCGGTTTCACTGCGGGGCGTCATCGCTCGACGTTTCCTCATTAAGAATGTCCGCAATCGGATCATCGCTTGCGGGCTTTGCTTCGCCGTCTGTCGTCGTAACCGTCGTCATGATTTCCTTAAGGCCGGAACGGTCGCGGCCGTCATACCCTTCGGCCGCCGCGTTCTTGGGCGTCTTCGCGGCGCTGAGTTCCCGGTTTGGCGGCGCAAACTGTTCAAAAAAGCCGGCCGCAGCGGCGGCGACCGGCAACAACATCGCCCGCCGAACCGAATCCGGCTGGTTCGCTTCATCGAGATAATAACCGTAGCCGAGAAAACCAAGGCCGATCAGCGCGAGCGCCCTGATCAGGCCGAAAGCGCCGCCGCCTATTTTGTCAAGCCGCTTGACGCGCGAAGTCGGTTTCCATCGAAGGAGCGCCTTGTGCAGGACAAAGTAAGACCCGGCAAATCCGGCGACAGCGATAACCCCGGCGATGGCGGCATTGATGAAAAATGAATCTCTGCCGATCGCCGACGCAATCGGCTTCATGAGCAGGAAGGCGAGCAACGCTGCGACCACGAGCGCCGTCAATGTCGCAAGCTCCCTCACCCCGCCTCTGACGGCGGCGAAGAATACCGAAATTCCGACAACCGCGAGGAGGAGCGCGTCAAAGACCGTCATTCGTCACCCGTACTGAAACCGAGCATTGCGGTAATGCCTCGAGTCTCCCCTGCGCGCCCCTTCCTTATCCGCGATCAGCGCTTCGCTCAACCGGCGCTTCGCCTCACCCAGGCGGTCAGGTCCCCGAGTGATTCGGCCGGGACGACCTCGAGGGATGCGGACTTTCCTCCAGCGGGAGCGAGAGCGCCGAGGAAGCCGAGCTTCTGAGCTTCTTTCAGGCGCGCCTCCGCCTGGTTTACGGGCCGCACCGCGCCGGAAAGCGCGACCTCGCCGAAAACGACAAAGGTTTTGGGCAAGGCCATGTCAAACAGCGACGAACAAAGGGCCGCGGCCGCCGCGAGGTCAGCCGCCGGTTCGGCGATCCGAAGGCCGCCGGCGACATTCAGGAAGACATCGTGGCGTCCGAAATCGAGCCCGCAGCGGGCGTCTAGGACGGCGAGCAGCATTGAAAGCCTTGCACTGTCCCATCCGACGACCGCCCGCCGCGGCGCGGCCAGCGTCGAAGGCGAGACCAGCGCCTGGATTTCGACGAGCACCGGCCGTGTGCCCTCGATTCCGGCGAAAACCGCGGCGCCCGGCGCCGGGGTTCCCGGCTCGGAAAGAAAGAGCTCCGACGGGTTGGCCACCTCGCGAAGGCCGGCCCCGGTCATTTCGAAGACGCCGATCTCATGCGCTGCGCCGAAGCGGTTCTTCACCGCCCGAAGAAGACGGAAGGCCCGCCCCTGTTCGCTCTCGAAGTAAAGAACGGCGTCGACCATGTGCTCAACAACGCGCGGGCCGGCGATCTGGCCGTCTTTCGTCACATGACCGACAAGCATAACGATCGACCCCGATCCCTTGGCGAAGCGGATCAGCTCCTGGGCGCAGGCGCGAACCTGGGTGACCGTGCCGGGGGCGGCCGGGAGAGTGTCCGACCAGAGCGTTTGTATCGAGTCGATGATAACGGCGTCGGGCCTGTCGGCCTTCAGGGTCGCCAGAATGTCGCGAAGCGCCGTCGCCGAGGCGAGCGCGACAGAGGCGTCAGACAGGCCGAGCCGCTTCGCCCGAAGGCGAATCTGGGCTGTCGCCTCCTCGCCGGAAATGTAGGCGACTTTTGAACCGCCATCGGCGAGTCCCGCCGCAACCTGCAGCAGCAGCGTGGACTTGCCAACGCCTGGATCGCCGCCAATCAGCAAGGCGGACCCCGGGACAAGCCCGCCGCCGCAGGCGCGATCGAACTCAGCGTTCCCGGTAAAAAGCCGCGGCTCGAACTCGCCGTCGCCCTGCAGCGACGTGAAATCAATGATCTTGCCCTTTGACCCCTTGCCGCCCGTCATTGAGCCCGGCGGCGTCGCCTCGACAGCTTCCGCGGCGATCGTGTTCCATTCGCCGCAGGCGTCGCATCGGCCCTGCCATTTGCCGTAGACGGCGCCGCAGGACTGGCAAACGAATTCTTCGGTCTGGCGGGCCAAATGCCTCTCCCGTTAAATCGCACATCGCCATCTAGACCATCGCGGCCGATCGCGTGAAGATCGCCACGATGAACCGGGAAGACTTCAGGTCAAATAATATCCGGAAACTGAGGCTCGCGTTTCTGCTGACACCGTCCGAACTGGCGCGCCTGATGCGCGCCGAGGTCGCCGATATCGAGAGAATCGAGAGCCCCGGCTTTCCACTGGCGGACGAGTGGGTGCGCTCGGTTTCCCGCGCCCTCGGCGTCGACGCGGCGGTCGTAACCGCGCCGGCCGTTGATGCAACCGCGGCCAAGGACTCTTCAAAAGGGCTTGCAGGGCAGCCCGACACCTGTCCGATCGCCGCCCGCTACGCAATTATCGCAATCCTCGCAAAGTTCGGCGGGTCCAAATTTCTCGGGAAGACGACGCCCGACGATATTTCGCGCCTCGTCCAGAATTTCTTCGATTTTGTGGAATCTGACACCGCCGCCAACGATGAGTCGAAAATCAATCGTCGGAAGCTAGCTCTTCAAATAACTGTCTTAGCATTCCTTCAATCCCGCGACTTTGCGCCGGGACCGAGCTTTGAGACGGATCTTGAAGAAGCGATTTCGGGAGCGCTTGCCCTGATGGCGCGTTTTTCGAAGATTGGCCGCGAACCGGCAGAGCAATGACATTTGACCGTTTCTCGCGAGAGAAAATCTCTCGCAATCTGCGGTAAAGATCCAGGGCCTTTTCGCGATCTCCCACGCGTTCTCCCTCCGACGGAACGCCGGACGAGCCGAAGCCGTCCCCATGCCGCGAATATTAGCGGCTGATCCGTCGCCCGCGCAACAACTCGTTAGGGGTTCGTTTACGAGCGCATTCGATCCTTTTGAGGCGATGTCGCCCAATGCGGCGTCTCAAGGGAGCATTAACCATGTCTAAATCGATGAAGAAGGAGCAGGTCGCCCTTCTCCGCTTTGAAAAGGAACTGCTGGCCCTCGGATCGGGGCTTGCGGCGCTTTCCGCAGGGGCCGGGGCCGAGGCCGCTGAAAAGGTCGGCGACTTCACGAAGGAACACGCGTCCGAAATGCAGGCCGCATACCTGAAACTTGTGGAAACCGTGCAGGCTGCGCATGATGCGATCGAATCGAGCGCCCTCGCAGCCGGGTACCAGCTTCTCCAGGCTCGCGGGCAACCGAAGGAAGACCCGCCAATTCTGGAGGCCGCCCTATCTCTGTTTGGGATGCGCTGACGATAGGATTTTACGCCGCCTCCGTCCTGGCAGCGGTGGCGGCGGCCCATTGGTGCGGCTCAAGGCATATCCGAAATGCGTCCCGCGTTTCGGGTCTTATCTATGCCGCGTCAATGTTGTTCTGGCTCAGCGGCAGCCATGGCGGCGTCTGGCGCTATGCTGCGCTGGATCTGTTCGCCCTCGTCTATTTCTATTCCAAATGGTCGGCGCCGGACGCCCAGCATCGTCAGTTTCATTTCCTGATGATGCTGAGCTATCTCGCCTCGACCGCGTTCTACGCCTTCAGGGTGGCGGTCGCTGCGTTTCCCGGAGAATTCTTCGGGATGTCGCAATGGTGGTATGAGCTCGCCAGCAATCTGCTGTTTGAACTCGAACTCATCCTGATTTTTGTTTACGCCTTGCTTCACCGCCGCGCCCGAGCCGATCGCCGCCAGTTCCGGATCGATGCAGCGCGATGGGTCGACAAGGCCGCAAAGGTCAAACGGGACATTTTGCGCGGCCCTTAGCTGAGGCGAAGCCATGACCGATGCCCGTTTGAATGCGATGAACCCTTACCTCAACGGCCTTTATGCGCCGGTCAGAGAGGAAGTCTCCGCTCGCGATCTGCCCGTGACCGGCGAGATTCCGAGAAACCTCAACGGGGCCTATTACCGAAACGGACCCAACCCGATGTCGCCTCCCGTCGGCATGCATCACTGGTTTGACGGCGACGGCATGCTGCACGGCGTCTGGTTTGAAAACGGCCGCGCGCGCTATGCGAACCGCTATGTAAGGACGCCGGATTTCGAGGCGGAGATCGAGGGCGCCGACGCCATGCCCGGCATCTTTTCGCCGTCGCGCGCCGTTGACGGACGCCGCACCGTATACAAGGACACGGCCAATACGGACGTCATCGTCCACAACGGGCGCCTGCTTGCGCTCTGGTATATCTCGGGCCAGCCGGTCTGCGTCGATCTTGAAACGCTGGAGACGATCGGCGTTGAGGATTTCGGCGGCCGCCTGCCGGGAAACGTCTCCGCCCATTCAAAGACCGACCCCAACACCGGCGAATTCGTCTTTTTCGATTACGCCCTGTACGAGCCGAAAATGTCATTCGGCACGATCTCGGCGGACAACCGGCTCGTCCGTTTTCAGGAAGTCGACCTGCCGGGTCCGCGCCTGCCGCACGACATGGGGCTTACGGAGAACTATGTCATCCTTCACGATCTGCCCGTCGTTTTCACGGACAGCGCGCTCCGCAATCGCATGTGGCAGATCAAGGTGGCAAACCAGCCGACACGGTTCGGCGTCGTCCCGCGGAAAGGCGGGCCGGTCAAATGGTTCGAATTTCCGACCTGTTACATCTATCATGTCATCAATTGCTGGGAGGAAGGCGATGATGTCGTGATGGCCGCCTGCAAGATGGCGCCGAACGGTTATGAGCCGGATATCGCGTCCTACGGGCCCTATGCGCCAATGGTTACGGTGCTGGCGCTTCGCGCCCAGCCGTTCATCTGGCGGATGAATATGAAGACCGGCAAGGCGACAGAGACGCAGCTCGATGACGCGCTGAGCGAGTTTCCTGTCGTCAATCTCGACCGCTCGACCCGCAAGACCCGCTGGTCCTATCATGTTGTGATGGACGACCATGTTCTTCAGCGCTTTTCGGCGCTCAGGAAATACGATCTGACGACCGGCTCCTATGAACAGCATGATTTCGGCGAAGGCGTTTTCGGATCGGAACCAGCCTTCGCACCTTCGGGCGACCGGGAGGATGACGGCTGGGTGGTGACAATCACAACCGATCTCGCCGGAAATTCCGAAGCCCGGATCATCGATCCCGCGAATTTTTCCGGATCGCCCGTCGCCCGCGTAAAGCTGCCGCAACGCGTGCCCGCGGGCTTTCATGCGACCTGGGCGAAAGCCGGCTGAGGCGTCGACGCGCCATGCGCCGCAACAATCGGGCTGCAATAAAAAACCGGCGCCTTACGGCGCCGGCCTGAAAAACGCTGAACGGCTTTTCCCGTTATTCGTCGATGTCGCCATTCATGACCGGACCGGAGACGAGGCCCTTGGCGGCCTCGTCGCGATCC
>CALKYG010000173.1 GCA_938003575.1 uncultured Alphaproteobacteria bacterium | reverse complement strand
CGGCGCGAAATTTCTTGCGGAGAACCCGCCATGCGCGCCGGAGAAGATCGCCGCCGTTCTCAATATGGACTCGCACTTTCCCTTCGGGTCGCACAAAGCGATGACAGTGCCCGGTTTCGGCTATTCGGAAATCCAGCTTGAATTTGAAAGAGCGGCTGCACGATTGGGTCGCGTTCTGCAGCCTGATTCCAATCCCGAAGTCGGCGCCTTCTTCCGCAATGACGCCTACCCCTTTGCGCAACGGGGCATACCATCGATCTACGCGGTCGGCGGCCCCCTCATGTCTGAGCTGACGGATGGTTCAGCGATCCTTGGAAGATATGTCGACTACGTTTCGAACAAATATCACAAGCCAGGCGATGAGTTTGATCCTGCGACATGGGACATGACCGGCCTTGTTGAAGATTTCCGGATTTTTTTCGAAGCCGGCCTCTCGATCGCCGAGAGCGAGCGTTACCCAAACTGGCGATATGACCTTCCGTACCGAAAGGCGCGAGATGCGATGATGGCGCGATAAGCGCACAACATTTGTAAGGCGTTCAGATCGGCATCAATGCGCCGCCCCCTTCCCCTCGCCTCCCGGCCTGGCTTAGCATGAGGGCCAGAGGAGCATGCCGCTTGCCCGATCAACGCCTTTGCATTCTGTCAAGCGCGAAACCGCAAGCGGCGGAAGTTGCGGCGTCCTTGCGCGCCCGTTTTGGCGACCACGGTCCCGCGCAATGCGACGTAATCGTCGCGGTCGGCGGCGACGGCTTCATGCTCGAGACGCTGCGCGCGTATATGAAAGCGGGAAAGCCCGTTTACGGCGTCAATTGCGGGACGGTCGGCTTCCTGATGAATCCAGCCGATTCGGAGAATCTTCCTGAGCGAATAGCAGAAGCGGAAAAAGCGGTCATCCATCCGCTGTCGATGAAGGCGACCGACGCCGGTGGAGAAACCCATTTTGCACTTGCGATCAACGAAATTTCGCTCTTTCGCCAGACGCGGCAGAGCGCGCGCATCCGAATTTTCGTCAATGGCAAAGTCAGAATGGACTCCCTCACCTGCGACGGCGTTCTGCTGGCGACGCCGGCGGGCTCGACCGCCTATAACCTGTCGGCGCACGGGCCGATCCTGCCAATCAGCGCGGACCTTCTGGCCCTGACCCCGATCAGCGCGTTCCGGCCGCGGCGGTGGAAAGGCGCCCTCCTTCCCCATGACGCCGTCGTCAGATTCGAAGCGCTTGAACCCGACCAGCGGCCGGTTTCGGCGGTCGCCGACAATCAGGAGGTCCGCAACGCCGTGCTGGTCGAGGCGCGGGAAAACCGCGACATTTCGATGACCGTCCTCTTCGACCGCGGCCAGTCGCTCGACGAGAGAATCCTGAGGGAGCAGTTCGATTACTAAAGCCCGGCCGTTGTGACGGGGAACAGGCGGAAAATTAACCATTTACGCCCGCCGCTGA
>CALKYG010000172.1 GCA_938003575.1 uncultured Alphaproteobacteria bacterium | reverse complement strand
CGCGCATCGCCTCGGCCAGTTCGACATCCGGCAGGACGATGACGAATTCATCGCGATTGGAGCCGACAGTTCCGTAGTAATTGAAACCGTATGATTGCTGGGCGTATCCTCCGATCATGTGGGTCGGCTTAAGCACTGTGCGGGTTACTGAATTATGGATGCCGCCGCGTTGTCCGGTGATTTCCGAACCCGGCACGTTCACGATCTTTTCCTGCGCGTGATACATCATGATCATGCCGGGCTTGACGCGTTGCGAAACCACCGCGCGCGCCGTCAATGCGCCGTTCGAATTATAGGCTTCAACCCAGTCGTTATCGCTAATTCCGGCCGTTTGAGCGTCCGTCTCGCTCAGCCAGACAATCGGCCCGCCGCGTGAAAGCGTGAGCATCAAGAGATTATCAGTGTAGGTTGAATGTATGCCCCATTTCTGGTGCGGCGTAATGAAGTTGAGAAGAACCTCCTTTTCGCCGTTCGGCGCACGCTGTCCTGTCGTCTTTGTGTCTATCGGGGGTCGGTAGAGGCAAAGCGTCTCGCCGAATGCGCGCATCCACAAATGGTCCTGATAGAGCTGCTGACGGCCGGTCAGCGTGCGCCAAGGGATCAGCTCATGAACATTTGTGTAGCCGGCATTGTAGCAGACCTTTTCCGATTCGATCCCCGACCAGGTCGGAGAGGAAATGATCTTCCGCGGTTGCGCGACGACGTCGCGAAATCGAATTTTCTCGTCCTCTTTCGGCGACGCAAGGTGAGCATGCTCCCGCCCGGTCGCTTTCGAAAGCGCATCCCACGCTTTGACCGCGACCTCGCCGTTCGTTTCCGGAGCGAGCATGAGAATGACTTCGGCGGCGTCGATATCTGTCGCTATTCTCGCCATCCCTTTAGTCGGACCGTCTTCGGTCACGACTCCGTTCAACGCCTTGAGATTTGCGACCTCATGCTCGGTGTTCCACGCAATGCCCTTGCCGCCGTTTCCAGCCTTCTCCATCAATGGACCGAGCGCCGTAAATCGCTTGCAGAGATTTGGATAATCGCGCTCGACGACCGCGATCGCCGGCATCGTCTTGCCCGGAATCGGATCGACCATCCCGCGCTGCCAGTCCTTCACATCGAGCGCCTGGGCGAGCTCGCCCGGACTGTCATGCTGGATCGGGACGAGAACGACGTCCTTCTCGACGCCGAGGACTTCCGGGCACACTTCTGAAAACTTCCGGGCTATCCCTTTGAAGATTTCCCAATCGCTCCTGCACTCCCATAGCGGGTCCACAGCGCTTGTCAGCGGGTGGATGAAGGGGTGCATGTCGGAAGTGTTTAAATCGTTCTTCTCGTACCAGGTCGCCGTCGGTAGCGCTATGTCCGAGTACACGCAGGTGGTGGACATGCGGAAGTCGATAGTGACAAGGAGATCGAGCTTTCCTTCCGGCGCGTCGTCGCGCCATTTCACTTCTTGCGGCTTTTGTCCCCCGGTCTCACCGAGATCTTTACCCTGAACGCCATGCGTCGCGCCAAGAAGATGCTTCAGAAAATATTCGTGCCCCTTTCCGGACGATCCGAGAAGATTTGAACGCCAGACGAAGAGATTTCGCGGCCAGTTGGAAGGATTGTCAGGATCCTCGCAGGACATCCGCAAGTCGCCGGAGGTCAGGCTTTTCACGACGAAATCTTTCGGATCCTGACCAGCCTGCTCGGCCGCCTTGGCAATTTCGAACGGATTGGTCTGCAGCTGCGGGGCGGAGGGAAGCCACCCCATGCGTTCCGCGCGTACATTCCAGTCGATCATGGCGCCCGACCAATCGCCGTCCGGCGCGGTCGGCGACACGATCTCGGCAACGTCGAGCGTCTCGTAGCGCCACTGATCGGTGTGCGCA
>CALKYG010000171.1 GCA_938003575.1 uncultured Alphaproteobacteria bacterium | reverse complement strand
GGCGCGTTTTTTTGTCTTGAGGACAGGCGGGCCGACCGTCATGCGCCGAGTTGAGCCATTGGCGCGACGGAATTTCGCGCAGAATTTCAGGTCGTCTCATTCCTGAAACCCCCCGGCGAAACAGGGCCTTGCGTTCATTGAATTACGTTCCGGCGAGCGTAGAGCTAATGGAGCGCAAATCGAATGATCAGAAAAGAAAAGCAGCCAGCGCGGAAAGAGAGGGCCCAGTGGACGTTAGGGCCGATGCGAGCACGCCGAACCTTGTGGTTCAAGGATCCAGACGCAACCTCCTCAAAAGAGCAATCGTATTCACTTCGCCGTTTCTCGTGATTGTCGGCGCCGTTATGGGCGTCGGCGTTTTGGTCGCGACCGCGCCGAAGCCGGAAAAGAACCTCGAGCCGCCCCTTCCGATCGCCGTCGAAATCGCGACAGCGACAGCGCAGGATACGACGCTGCGCGTCACGACGCAGGGCGAAGTCCGGCCGAAGAATGAAGCGGCGGTCGCTGCGCAGGTCGCGGGCCAACTTATCGAAATGTCCCCGTCGCTTGAGGCTGGCGCTTTTGTAAAAAAGGGCGAGTTGCTGGCGCGAATTGATCCCTCGCAATATCGACTCGCCGTCGACAGAAGCCGCAGCCAGGTCGCGCGCGCGCGTGAAGCCCTTCTTCGTGCGAAGTCAGAGGCCGATCTTGCCGAACAGGACTGGAAAGATCTCGGGCTCACGGGCGCGCCGTCCGATCTCGCGTTGCAGAAACCGCAGGTGAACGCGGCGCTCGCCGACCTTCGGACAGCAGAAGCCGCTGTACGGGAAAGCGAACTCAATCTGGAGCGCACCGAAATTCGCTCTCCGTTCGACGGCCGTGTGATGGCGCGCAGCGCCAATTTAGGGGATTTCATTTCGCCGGGCGTTCCCGTCGCGACCATCTTTGCAATCGATGTCGCGCAGATCCGCATACCGATGACTGACGCCGACCTCGCGGTGCTTGGCATCGCGCCGGGGTTCGCCGCCGGCGAAGGAGAAGCTGCGCCCGTCGCGCATGTGTCCGCCGTCGTTGCCGGCGAGCTGCGCGAATGGACGGGCCGTCTGGCGCTTGTCGGCGCATCAATTGATTCGCAAACGCGCCTCGTCTACGGGCTTGTCGAGGTCGCTGACCCATTCAGCGCCTCTTTTGCGGCGCCGCTGGCGCCCGGCCTTTTCGTCGATGTCCGTATCGACAGCGGCGACACGCAGCGCCTGGTCGCCGTTCCGCGCGGCGCGCTCAAGAAGAACCGGCATATCTACGTCGTCGACGCCGACGGCGTCATTAAAGCGCGGGAAGTCTCGCCGGCGATGGCGGACGCAAGGACGCTTTATTTCCGCGACGGCGTTGAGCCGGGTGAGAAAGTCGTCGCTTCGTTCCTTCCCAGCCCGCGCGATGGAATGAAAGTGCGCGATATAAGCGCCACGCCGCCGGCCGCCGACAAGCTCGCGATCGCAAGCGACGCGAACGATCAGTAGGAGCGCGGTCATGATGAACGGGATCGTCGCCTGGTGGGGTAGAAACCCGGTCGCCGGCAATCTGATGATGCTCGCCTGCGTCGTCTGCGGCCTCCTTTCCTATTCCATGATGGAAAAGGAATTCTGGCCG
>CALKYG010000170.1 GCA_938003575.1 uncultured Alphaproteobacteria bacterium | reverse complement strand
CAATAGGTGCCGATGCCGCCGCCGTTCGAGGCGAGGGCGACATTCTCGTTCCAGGTGCCGACGATGTCGTCGAGCGAATCGCCGACGGCGTTGAGGAAGCAGGATATGGGAAGGCCGCGCGCGGCGCCGCCGTTCGACAGGACCGGCGTCGCCGGCATGAACCAGAGCCGCGAAATATAGTCGTAAATGCGCTGCGCGTGCCCGGCGTCGTCGCCATAGGTGCGGGCGACGCGCGCGAACATGTCCTGATAGGTCTCGCCCTCAAGCAGATAACGGTCGTCGAGCGTCTTCTTGCCGAAATCGGTCAGCAGCGCATCGCGCGAATGATCGAGGACGATATCCTTGACGAGGCGCAGGTCGGGCCGGCGCGCCTCGCCCGCGGTCGCGGAAGCATCGAGAATTCTTGCTGATTCAGCCGCTGCAGACATCGCCCCTGACCCTCTCTTCGGTCCCGTTTCCAGGACGCGCGCCTCCTCTTCCCGGTTGCCCCCAAGGGGGCGCGCCGGCTTTGGCGTCGCGCTCATTTTCCGTAAGTTCGCCGCAGTCTATTTGAAGACCAAAACGGCGTCTCGGGAGGCCTTTCCGCCCGCCTTTTTCAAGGAATGGGCCGTTGCCGCCTTCGACACAACATATAGTGATCGACCCCTTTGGCGGCGTCAATATGAAGTTACCAACAGGTCAGGTTTTTTTGGTTAAGGCTTCCTTAAGCTGACGCAAAATGTGCGCCTCAAACCTTAAGCGACGGCAGCGCATCTGGCGCGCCCGGCGATTGTTTCGGGTCCGCATTTCTCACCGGCGGCGAGAAAAAATATTCCAAAAAAGACGCTTGCCATCAGCGCCGAATTGAGGGGGCGCCGCCGCGAGGGGGCGAAGGGACGAATCGAGCCCCTTTCCGCCGCCGTCCGGGCGGTCAGGCCGGCCCCGACCGGGGGTCGCCATAGCCGAATTCCACCGCCCAGGGGGCGAGCTTCTCAAAGGCCGGCTCAAGATGGCGGCGATAGCGTTCCCACCGGCCGGCGGCGCGCTTGTAGATCGGCTCGGTCACCTGGGAATAGCTCGCGGTCGTGATCAGGCCGCGCGCCTTGGCGGTCTTTTGATGGTCGAGCATGTCGGCGTTGCGTTCGAGCCCCAGCCAGTCGAGCAGGGGCCCGACTTCCGCGCCGACATCCTCGACGAGACGCTCATAGACGATCGTGTGAACATTGAGCGGGAACAACGCGCGCGACTGTTTCCAGTGCGTGAAGCAAAGATCATAGAACGCCGCCGCATCCTCAAGCCGCAGGAAATTCGCCATCGCCGAATTCAGCCGGAAATTGCTCATGTAGCAGCTCAAGATGACGTCGCACGGATGGCGAAGCGCCAGAATGATCCGCGCGCGCGGAAACAGCCGGTGGATGAGCGGCGCCCGGTATAGAAAGAGCGGCGACTTGTCGACGAGCAGCTTGCCGCGCGGCAGCGGCTGGATTTTCTCGACTTCATCGAAATAGCGCCGCCGCGCCGCTGCGATTGCGGCGGCGTCAAGCCCGGGCAGGGCGGCGGAGCCGCCGAGATCCTGTTCGACGAGATTGAGCGGCGGCTGCTCTTCCATCACGACGGCGTCGGGATGACCCATGAGGATCGTGTCGAGAAGCGTCGTGCCGGATCGCGGAAAGCCGACAAGGAATACGGGGTCGTCGCGGTCGTCCTCGATCGCCGCTTTGGTCCATGAATCGCGCCAGTCCGCCGTCAGCAGCTCGATGTCGGCCTTGAGCTCGTCGCGCAATTGCGCGCCGCGCTTCAGCGGCTCGGTCGGGCTTTCGGCCATCAGCCGGTTTGAGTTTTCAAAGGCCGCGAAGGCTTCGTCAGACCGCTCCAGCCGTTCAAGCAGCGTCGCCCGGACATGCGCCGTGCGGACGCGTTCAATATCGGCCGGCACGTCCTTCAACCGCGCAAGACCCTCTTCGAACTTGCGCAGGCGCCGCAATTCGAGCGCTTCGATAAAGGCGATTGCGCCGTCGGCGACGCCGGCGCGCCGCGCCCGTTCGATC
>CALKYG010000169.1 GCA_938003575.1 uncultured Alphaproteobacteria bacterium | reverse complement strand
GGCGCAAGGCTGCATTTCAATTCACGGTCCGGGCGGCGGCCGCCGTCTTTGCAGTCGTCGCCCTTTCGGCGGTCCTTTCTGTTTTTATCGCCGATGCCGGTCTTTCCGGCCGGCGCCAGTATGCAGCCGCTGTCGAAACGAGAGTCGGCGAGGCGCGAACAATGTCGCTGAGCGATGGAAGCGAGATCGAACTGAACACGGCTTCCAAAGTTGAGGTCTCGTACTCGAAGTCGTCACGAAACGTGCGGCTGTACGCCGGTGAAGCCTTCTTCAGCGTTGAGAAAGACAAGGACCGTCCATTCACCGTGGACGCCGGCAACGCTCTTGTCACAGTGACAGGCACCGCCTTCAACGTCAGCGCTTTCGGCGACAGAACGGCGATCCATGTGCTGTCGGGCGTGGTCGATGTGAAGCCTCAATCAAGCCTCAGCCAAACGCTCCTCGCCGGCGACATGATTGAAATCGACGGTTCGGGCCGGGCGGCGGGAATTGTCCGGTTCGATCCGAATCTGGCGCTGGCATGGAGATCTGGCAAAGCCCGCTTTCGCGAGACGCCGCTTCGCGACGTGATCGAGACGCTGAACCGCTACTTTGAAGATCCGATTTCAATCCAGGACGAAGATCTCGAGTCGCTGCCGGTGACCGGAGAGTTCGACATTCATGACCGGACCACCGCGGTCATGGCGCTTGCGGCCGCTTTCGGCCTCAAGGCGACGATTGAAGACGACGAGGCGGTCCTTTCAAAACCAGAGGGGCCATGAGGCGCCTTTTAGGCAAAGCCATGGTGTCGTGTGCGGCGCTTTGCTTCGCGCCGGCGGACGCTCTCGCGCAATCAACGGTTCAGGAAGAGACGACCGCCGACCTGCGTGCGCCGGGCGCGCCGAGCCTTTCGCCGGCGGTCTTTCCGGTCGAGCAGGTTTTGGAAGCGTTGCGGTCGAGCTTCGGGTATTCATTCATTTTCGACAGCCGGCTGATCAAAGGGAAAAGCATCAAGGGACTGAACGCCGGAAATCCTGAACGCGCGCTCGACACTGCGTTGAGCGACATCAATTTGAGTCTGCGGCGCATCGCTCCGAAAACGTTCGCCATTGCGGCGCGGTCGGAAGACGAACCGGATATTGCGAAGATCCAGACGCCTCAATACGCGCCGGTCCAGCCTGCGGATGCGATAATCGTCACCGGCACTTTCGCAAAGGGAAATTCGGAGCCCGGCTCCAGCCGGATTTTCAGCGTTGATGCTGATGAGATCGCGTTCCTTAATATCACGAGCACGGCTGAGGCCATCTATGATTTGCCCCAGTCCCTTGCTTCAATCACGCCGGCCAACACCGTTCTTTACGGATCGGCGCTCGGCCTGAGCCTCGCCGACCTGCGCGGCCTTGCTCCGAAGCGGACGCTGGTCCTGGTGAACGGACGCAAGCGCGCGCTCAGCCCGGGCGGCAATTTCGACATCGGCGGCGTCGATCTTGCGTCAGTCTCGGAAACATTCATTGAAAGGATTGAGGTCGACAACTCGCCGGCGGGCGCGCGTTTTGGCGACAGCGCTGTCGCCGGCGCCGTCAATTTCGTCACCCGGACGAATGTGGACGGACTGCAGCTGGGGCTTCAGTCCGGCATCTCTGAACGAGGCGACAGCGAGACTGTCTCGGTGCATGCAATCGGCGGGGCGAGCCTTGGCGGCCGATCGCGTTTGACGGCCGGCTTCAATATCAGGCGCATCGAGGGGCTTATCGGCGCCGACAGGGAGTTTTCCGCCGTTCCCTACGGACTTGCGTTGAACGGCCTGCAGTCCAACCAGCCGGACGCCGTCCTCACGCCGGGATTCGGCGGCAGCCCCATCACCGACGACGGCGCCTTTGTCGGAGCGCTGCTGTCGGACGGGACAAAACCGTTTTTTCCAACGCCTCTCGTCTATGAAGGCGGCGGATCAGTTACGCCCTTCATCGGCGCGCAAGATCAGTATTACAACTGGTCCGCATGGCAGACGCTCACCTCGCCGAGCGACCGGCTCTACGGGCTCGTATCGTTTGAGACGCAAATCGGCGAAAATTTCACGTTCTCGGTTGACGCCCAGGGCGCCGCGATATCGTCCGCCGGACAGTTGGCGCCGTCGCCCGCCGGATATTTTCGCGGCCTGAACATTTTGACGGGCGACGCGGCGGTGATTCCGATCGACAACCCGTTTTTGCCGCAGTCGATTGTCGATCTCGCCAGAAACCAGTTCGGGAACGACGTTTCCGCGCTGCTCTTCGAATACAGGTTCTCCGAAATCGGTCCCCGGCGCAGCGAGGTCAACAGGCGGTTCGTCGACGTGACCGCCGAGTTCGGCTACTCAAACGATCGCGGCGTTAATTCGTCGTTCTATTATCGTTACGGACTGAGCCGATCGCATACGACTGATTTCGACCGCGTCGATCTCAACAAGGTCGCCTCTGCGCTCGATGTCGGCGAATGCGCCGCAACGCCCGGCTGTTCTCCGCTGGATTTCTTTTCCGCCGCCGGGATATCGCAAGCCGCGCTCGACTTCATCACCATTCCCGAGTTCGACCGGCGGCTGGTCGTCGCGCAACATGAAATCGGGGCGGCCGTCGGCGCTGAGATCGAGCTGGACGAAAGCAGGACGCTCAAGGGGTCTTTGGGAGTCGAATACCTGTCCGAGTCCTATTCCGACCGGTATTCGCTTGATCGTGACGTTCTTCCGGTCGCCTTCATCGGAGGCGCCGAGACGAAAAGATCGATACAGACCATCGAGACTTACGCCAAGATCAACATTCCGATCGCTCGCTCCCAGTATTTCCTTCATGGGGCGGACGTGTCCCTTGCGGTTCGAGCGGCGAACACGTCGTATACGGACCTTGTGACAAACTTTGAATCCGCTGCGGACATTGAGCCGATTGCGGGGTTGACGCTGTTTACGCGCCAGACGCTGGGCGAGCGTTCTCCCAACCTTTTTGAGCGGTTTTCGTCCACTTCGCCGCTCAAAACGAGATTTCTTGACCCGTGCGCATCGCCGGAGGCGCTGCTGGATCCGGTCATTCAGGAAAACTGCATGAGCGCCGGGCCGTACGGCGTTCCGGCCGGCTTCAGACAGACGGCGACCCATGCCTCCACGGCGATCGTCGCCAGTCCCTATCTCGATACTGAAGACGTGAGAAGCCAGACCTACGGATTGACGATACTGCCAGGCGAATTTTTCGATTGGCGCAACAACCGCATGGAGCTTTCCGCCGCCTGGAGGAAAATCCGCATCAGGAATGCGATAATCGGCGTCAACAATGCAATATGGCGATGCTATTCGAGCATTGATCTCTCAAGCCCATCATGCGCGGCGGATCCTGAAACGGGCCGGCTTCCCATAAACCGGGATCCGTCGACGCGTCAGGTCTTGTCCATAGAAAACAGGATTCAGAACGTCGGCGAAATGTCGTGGGAGGGCTTCGATGTCGAATTCCGCCATTCAATGAGTCCCTCGTGGCCGCTCATTGACGAGGTCTGGATCAGCGCCCTTCACACCATGACCACGCGCGTATCCATGGACAACGGATTCGACAAGGAAATGCGGCTTGACGGGCTGATCGATTATCCGCGGCACAGAACGCTCGCTTCGGTCGGCGTCGACATCGGACGATTAAGTCTCGGCGCGACGCTCAACCGCCGCGGAAAAGCGGCAACGCAGCGACTGGAGCGCGGCGACGTGACGATTCCCGCCGAGTCTTACATTGACCTGTCGGGGCGGTTCAATTTCTCCGATGTGGGGTACATTCAGTTCGGCGTCCAAAATCTTCTGGACAACGAGCCTCAGATTGTCGCCTTCAACGAAGGCGGAAACTTTGCGCCTGAACATTACGATCCTGTCGGGCGAAGTTTTCGCCTTTCGATCCAGACGGATTTCTGAAATCGCCGACTGAACCGCGGGCGAATGAGGGCGGCCCCGCGCAATCGTGCCGCCCCGGGATTGGCGAAGCTCGATCCCTATTCGGGCGCGAAGCAATAGGCGCAGATCTTGTTGCCGTCCGGATCGCGAAGATAGGCGGCGTACGCCGTCGGCGTGAACGAACGCGGCCCGGGCTTGCCTTCGCAGGTTCCGCCATTGGCCAGTCCGGCTTCGTGGAAGGCGTGGACGTCCTTGCGCGTCTGCGCGACGAATCCGATCGTTCCGCCATTGGCGTAGGTCGCCGGCAAACCGTTGGCCGGTTTTGTGACGATGAATTCCGGGCCGTCTTTGCCCCACATATGCGCGTTGTCGCCGAAAGGACCGACGCTTTTCAGCCCCAGTCCGCCGAGGGCGGCGTTGTAGAATTTTTTTGACCGTTCAAGATCGTTGGTGCCAACGACCATATGCGTAAAGATCGCCATGGAGATTTCCTTTGAGTGGGTAGGCCGCCGTTTCGGACGGCTGAGCAGACAGCGCGCCCGATCAGCGGCGACGAACGCTATTCCCACCCGGCGATGGCGGCAATTCCATTTTGTCTGACCGGGACAGCTTCAGGCGGTTTCCCGCCGCATCTGCGCCGAAAATGTTCTTGCTTTGTTCTTTTTAGGCGTTAGATTGCCGGCATGACGCGCGCTGCGGCGACCTTCCCCGCCTCTGACCGCCCAACAGAGGCAAGACCGCCAGCCCAAGCGAAGGGCCGCGGCGCGCGTTCCAATCATTCCGGCCGCTTTGAGCCTTATTCGCGGATCGCGACTGATGACGGCTGGTTCGAGGACGGCGACGCGCCCAAACAGCTCACCGATGTGACCGTTGAATCGCCAAGGTCGATCATCAACTATGTGTCGAGCCCGTTTGTCGGTTTCGACAGATCAATCAATCCCTATCGCGGCTGCGAGCACGGATGCGTTTACTGTTTCGCGCGGCCGACCCATGCGTATTACGGGCTGTCCGCGGGTCTCGATTTTGAGACGAGGCTATTTGCAAAGCCCAACGCAGCAAGTCTGCTGGAGCGCGAGCTCAGGTCGAAATCCTACGAGCCGCGCCACATCGCAATCGGGACGAATACGGACCCGTACCAGCCGATCGAGCGAAAATTCAAACTGATGCGTGCGATCCTGTCAGTGCTGACGGAATTCAGCCATCCGGTTTCGGTGCTGACCAAATCCGCGCTCATCGCTCGCGATCTTGATCTCTTGCAGCCAATGGCTGGAAACCGAATCGTAAAGACAATGGTTTCGTTGACGACGCTTGACGCAAGTCTCGCCCGCAAGATGGAGCCTCGGGCGTCTTCGCCCGCCCGGCGCCTGAGCGCGATCCGGGCGCTTCACGAGGCCGGCGTCCCGGTAGGCGTAATGACGGCGCCGCTCATTCCGGGGCTCAACGATCATGAGCTGGAGACTCTCCTTGCTGCGGCGAAGGAGGCCGGAGCGCAATGGGCCGGCTACACGGTGATCCGCCTGCCGCTTGAAGTGTCCGGGATTTTCCGCGAATGGCTCGAAGCCAGTTTCCCGGATCGCGCCTCTCGCGTCATGAAACACATAAGGGACATGAACGGCGGACGGGATTACGACGCAGACTGGTCGCGGGCGGCGGCGCCGCGCAGCGTTTACGCGATGCTTCTCGCCGAAAGATTTAGAAAGGCGGCGGTCAGGAGTGGAATTTCGCAGGATGCGCCCAAACTCGACCACACGCTTTTTCGGCGTCCGCCGCCGGCAAGCGCGCAGCTTTCCCTTTTTTAGCGGGCGCCGGTTTTCTGTCGTGATGGTCTGACGGCGGTTTCATCGCCGCTTGCAGGCGCGTATCGTCTCGAAGTCGTGGGAACCGGGGACTGAGGCGAAATGATTGACGACAATGAAAGAAAAGAGATCGAAGCGGCCGCATTTCGGCGGCTGGTCGAGCACTTGCGCGCGCGGCCGGAGGTGCAGAACATCGATTTGATGATTCTCGCGGGGTTTTGCCGCAATTGCCTTGCGGACTGGCAGGCGGAAGCGGCCGCCGGGCTTGGGATTGAGATGTCTAAGGACGAGGCGCGCGAAGCGGTTTACGGCATGCCCTACGCCGAGTGGAAAGAGCGATGGCAGCCGGAAGCGACGCCCGAACAGCTCGCCGCTTTTGAGGCGGCGCGCAAAAATCGGACATGACGCGGGCCTGCTGCGGCTCCGTCGCAGCTTCGAATCGGGCGACGCTCACCTCGCGTCGTGAGGCTCCGGGACCGCCATGATAGAAACGCCGACATTCGAGATCGAGGATCAGTTCGACGGACAAGGCGCCGGCGTCGATGAGGCCGGACGCGGTCCGTGGGCGGGGCCGGCCGTCGCCGCCGCCGTGGTGCTGGACCGCCCCAACACGCCCGAAGGGCTGAGAGATTCAAAGACGCTCACCGAGAAGCGGCGCCGCGTGCTTGCCGCCGCGTTGTGGAAAACGGCGAAGATCGGCGTCGGCGTTTCGAGCGTTGAGGAAATCGATTCGATGAATATTCTCCGCGCATCATTACTCGCGATGGCGCGCGCGGTCGCCAATCTTCCGATTGCGCCGTCGGTCGCCATTGTTGACGGGAACATCAAGCCCAAGCTGCTTTGCCCCGCCTATACGGTCGTCAAAGGCGACTTGAAATCGATGTCGATCGCGGCGGCGTCCATTATCGCAAAGACGACGCGCGATCGAATGATGCTCGAACTTTCCCGCGACTTTCCGGATTATTGCTGGCATTCGAACAAGGGATACGCGGCGCCGGCGCATCGCGATGCGCTGCTGCGCTTTGGCGTAACCCCACATCACCGGCGTTCATTCTCGCCGATCCACAACATGTTGTATGAAGAATCCTCAAAGCCGTTTCTGTCAATAAATCGGTAACCTTCCTTAACATATTGACTCCAAAGGTTTTTTGTTGACGCGGAGTCGGCGCTGACTCATTCTCCGCCTCCTTTCACGGGAGACGGTCGGATGTCGCATGAGAAAAGAGAGCGCGGGAAGGCAGCGGCGCTCAGATATCAATCCGGAAGATCCGTATCGGCTCCCTTGCGGAACCCGGCCGATTATCTCGACAAAATCATTGCCGGAGACTCGAT
>CALKYG010000168.1 GCA_938003575.1 uncultured Alphaproteobacteria bacterium | reverse complement strand
CACCGGTTCGGCGAGCATGAGCGGCGCGCCGCAGGCGCCGCATTTGCCGCCGGCGAAATCGGCGCGCGCCTTAAGGCGATTGCCCGCGCCGCAGGCCGGGCAGGCGACTTGCGAAAGCATCGATGCTTACTCCTTCACTGCTTTCAGTTTTCCGATCCCCAGCATGTCGAGCATGAATTTTTCATAGACCGGCTCGCTTTTTCCCTGCCGCACCTTGCGAAGGAAGTATTTTTCGAACGCGACCTTGGCGAGATGAACCCAGCCGCCGGACGCCGACCAATTGACGTTACGCGGCGGAATCTGCGGCTGAGCGACGAATGCGACGCCGCCGTCGCCGAAATCCGCAAGGCAAACCGCGTTCCACGTCGCTTCCGACCTCGGCGCTTCGCCCCTTATCATGGAGCGGATGTTATGCGCGGTCGCCGTCACCATGGATTCGATCATGAAGCCGGTCTTCGGGACGCCGACCGGAACCGGCGTTTTTCCGGTGGGCGCGATCGCGACCGCGACGCCGACGCCAAAGACATTCGGATAGGCCGGATTACGCTGACGCTCGTCTATAAGGACGAAGCCGCGCGGATTGACGAGTCCGTCGATCCCCCTGATCGCCTCGACGCCGCGAAAAGCCGGCAGCATCATCGAATATCTGAAAGGCACTTGATGCGTCGCCTTGACGCCGCCGCCGTCGTCCAGTTCCTCAACGGTCGCCCCGCCGGCCTCGATTTTCGCGACCCGCGCGTTGGTGATCCACTTGATATGACGGTCCCGAAGTTCGCTTTCGAGAAGTCCCTTTGTGTCGCCGACGCCGTCCAGGCCCAAATGGCCGATATAGGGCTCTGACGTGACGAACGTCATCGGCGCCTTGTCGCGAATCTTTCGCCGCCGCAGCTCCGTTTCGAGAATCAGCGCAAGCTCATAGGCGGGTCCGAAACACGACGCGCCCTGAACGGCGCCGATCATGATCGGACCGGGATCCTTGCAATAAGCCTCGAAGGCGGCGTGAGCCTTCTGGGCGTGCTCGGCTGTGCAGACGGACCAAGTGAACCGGTCGGGTCCGAGCCCCTCGATTTCGTCGAAGGCCAGCTCCGGCCCGGTTGCGATGACAAGGAAGTCGTAGGCAATCGTCGTTCCGTCGCAAAGGTCGATTGCGCTTTTTTCCGGATGAACGCGTTCTGCTCCGGAGGAATTGAACTCAATCCCGCGCCTCGCCATGATCGGCGGCAATTCGACCTCGATCGCCTTGCGTTTGCGCCAGCCGACGGCGACCCAGGGATTTGACGGCGTAAAATGAAAGGTCGAACCCTTGGACACCACGAGGATTTCAGCCGATTTCTTTAGCGTCTTCTTGAGTTCATAAGCGGCGATGACGCCGCCGAGTCCGGCTCCAAGCACCACGACCTTCGGCATTTTCTCCTCCCTGCTGCGCCCAGCGGGCGCGGTCGTTCCGTTGATTGACAATATATTCGAGAACACGTATATACGCAAGAGCAAAAACACCATAGGCGCAAGAGCCAGGATGCTGCAAGGAGAGGGCGGTGGAAAAGGACGTCAATTTCGAGACGATATCGGCGCAGGACGCGCATGCGGCGCTCCTGAAGGGCGAAATCACGCTCATCGATGTGCGTGAGCCCGCTGAGTTTGCAGCCGAGCGCATTCACGGCGCTTTTCTCTTTCCGTTATCGACTTTTGACGCGACAATGCTGCCGACGGACATAAACAAGCCGGTCGTTTTTCATTGCGGCTCTGGAAAGCGGTCAGCCGAGGCGATGGAGCGATGCCGGTTGGCGGGCGTGCGGGTCAAAGGCCATATCGCCGGAGGTCTTGGAGCTTGGAAGGCTGCGGGGCGCCCGACGGTCGCCATCGATCCAGCGACCGGGAAGGTTATTGACAGGAGATGATGATGCGCACGGGCCGCACGAAGCGCTGGACGCTGCTGGCTGCATTCCTCATCGGTGGTGCGGCGCTTATCGGCTGCGGCAAGGATGGTGCGGCGGGCGATCCCGGTTCCAGGAAAGCGGCGCCTGCAAACGGCGAGGCGATGACGGTCGAGGCGCGCGATTTTCCTGACGTCAAGCCCGTGTCCGCCGCCTTGACCAACCGCGACGTCGGTTCCGCGCGCGCGCGGATCGGCGGCACGCTCGTCGAACTTTCGGTGCGGGAAGGCGATATCGTTGAAGAAGGTCAAGTGATTGCGGTGATCGCTGACGATCGCCGAAACCTTGAAGCGAATGCGGCCTTGTCTTCGGCTGCGGCCGCCGAGGCGAGGGCGGTCGAGGCGCGCGCGACCCTGAAACGCGTCGAAGAACTGTTCGCACAGGGCGTTTACGCGCAAGCAAGGCTCGACTCGGCGCGCGCCGAGGCGCGAGCCGCGGAATCCCAACTGAAAGCCGCGCGTTCCGGCAGCGCGGCGCTCGCAGAAGTCGCAAATCAGGGCAGGGTTCTCGCCCCGGCCGCCGGGAAAGTCACAAGCGCGCCAATTCCCCAAGGCGCAGTCGTGATGCCCGGTGAAATCGTTGCGGAGATTGCAACCGGGCGGCGCGTGCTTCGTGCTGAGCTTCCCGAGGCCGACGGCGGCAGCCTACGCGAAGGCGACGAGATCTCGATTGCGACATCCGATGGAAAGGGCGGCGCCGTCGCAAGGATCGTGCAGGTCTATCCGGCCGTTCGTGACGGAAAGATCGTCATTGATATCGACGCGTCCGCCTTCAACGGAGGGTTCGTCGGGATGCGCGTTCCGGTTCTGATCCCGATCGGGGTTCGACCGACGATCGCCGTTCCGGAGAAATTCATCACCGTCAGATACGGCGTCGACTATGCGCGATTGCGCCGCGGAGACGCCGGCGTTCTTGAAATCCCCGTCCAGCGCGGACGGATTCTAAGATCGGGCGGCGAGACATTGATTGAGATCCTGGCGGGACTTCGACCCGGCGACGTCATTGTCGCGCCCGCCGATAGGGACGATGATCAACGCATTTCGAAATCGGAAGAAAGCACATGAAGCGCGGCCTGTCCGGCAATCTTACGCGCGCATCGATTTCCTCGCCGCTGACGCCGCTCTTTCTCCTGACTGCTTTCGCGCTCGGTCTTATAGCGCTTCTCACCATACCACGCGAGGAAGAGCCCCAGATCAGCGTTCCGCTGGTTGATATCGCGGTTCGCGCCGACGGGCTTAAGGCCCCTGACGCGGTGGAACTGGTCACCAAGCCGCTGGAAACGATCGTCAAGGGAATTGACGGCGTCGAACATGTCTACAGCCAGACGGAAAATGACCGCGCGCTGGTGACGGTCCGCTTTGTCGTGGGTTCCGATCCGGATGACGCGATCACGCGGGTACAGCAGGAGATTCGCGCAAACTACGACAGAATTCCTGTCGGGATTCCTGAACCGCATATCGTCGCACGCGGGATTTCCGACGTCCCGATCGTCGTCATCACATTGTCGCCCAAGCGTGAGGCGGCCGACCGATGGAACGATCAGGCGCTCTATGAGATCGCCGATGAACTTCAAGCGGAATTGATGAAAGTGAAGGATGTCGGCCTCACTTTCATCGTCGGCGGACGCCCCCAGGAAATTCGCATTGAGCCAGATCCTGCGAAGCTCGCGACTTACGAGGTCTCCCTAGGCGGTCTGATCGGCGCAATTGAAGATGCAAACAGGACCTTTCCGGCCGGCGATCTGCATCAATCGGGCGGGGCGACCGCTGTCGCCATTGGAAAGACGCTCGATGATCCGGTCGAGATCGGACTCCTCACCGTTCCGGCGGCGGACGGCGGACGCGTCTATTTGCGCGACGTCGCCGCCGTAAAGCTCGCGCCCCGCGAAGATCGCGCGCGCGCCTGGCGGCTGACGCGAGGAAACGGCGAGGCGCTGCCCGCGGTCAGCCTGGCCATCGCCAAGCGCGATGGCGCAAACGCCGTGGTTGTCTCAAAAGCGATCGAGGAAAGACTCCACCTTCTCGAGGGTCGTCTCATTCCTGATTCAGTCGACTCCGTCGTCACGAGAAATTACGGAGAGACGGCCAATGAAAAAGCGAACGAACTCCTCTTCCACCTTGCTCTTGCGACCGTCTCAATCGTCATCTTGATTTTCTTCGCGATTGGCAAGCGTGAGGCCGGCGTAACGCTCGTCGTCATTCCAACGACGATCCTGCTGACGCTGTTTGCGTCAAATCTGATGGGATTCACGATCAACCGCGTGAGCCTTTTCGCACTGATCTTCTCAATCGGAATTCTCGTCGACGATGCGATCGTCGTCATAGAGAATATCGCCCGCCATTGGGGGATGAACGACGGGCGCTCGCGCAAGGACGCAGCGATCGACGCCGTGGCCGAAGTGGGAAACCCGACGATCATTGCGACGCTTACCGTCATCGCGGCCCTGCTGCCAATGATGTTCGTTTCGGGGCTGATGGGGCCTTATATGGCCCCGATCCCCGCAAACGCTTCCGCCGCGATGCTGTTTTCGTTCCTGGTCGCAGTCGTGATCGCGCCCTGGTTGATGACGAAATTCGCGGGGGGCGAACAGGCGGGCGCGCATCTCGCGGCGCACGGCGAGGGAGTATTCGGGCGACTGTATCGCAAGCTCGCCGCGCCCGTCATACGCAGCAGAAAATCGGCCTGGCGCTTCCTGATCGTCGTCGGCGTTGCGACGCTGATCGCGTGTTCGCTGTTTGCAACAAAGACGGTTCGCGTCAAACTGCTTCCATTCGACAACAAGTCTGAGCTTCAGGTCGTCGTCGATCTTCCCGAAGGTTCAAGTCTTGAAGACACCGAGCGCGTCTTGATGGAAGCGGCGCGAAAGGCGCTTGAAACGCCGGAAGTTGTCGCCGTCGATCTTTACGCGGGCTCCGCCGCTCCCTTCAATTTCAACGGCCTTGTCCGGCACTATTATTTGCGTGAAAGGCCCGAGCTTGGTGATCTTCAGGTGACGCTTGCCGCAAAACATGACCGCAAGCGCGCAAGCCATAAGATTGCGCTCGATCTGCGCCGGCGCCTCGCTGCCGTCGAAAAGCCTCAAGGGACTTCAATAAAAGTCGTCGAGGTGCCGCCGGGACCCCCCGTGATCTCGACTCTGCTCGCTGAAATATACGGCCCGGACGGCGAAACGCGCCGCGCAGTCGCATCGAAAGTGCGGGAGGTTTTCAATTCCATCCCCTACATAGTCGATACCGATGACTCCTTCGGCGAGCGTCGGCCGACGCGGCGTCTTGTCGCCGACCGTTCGAAACTTGAGTTTTTCGGCATGAATGAAGGAGACGTCATGGATTCCATCGGCGCCGCCTTCAGCGGGCGAGTCATCGGCTATTCGCATCGCGGCGACGGCCGCAATCCCATCGAGATCGCAGTCCGGTTGCCGCAATCGATGCGGGCCTGGTCGGAGGAAGTGCAGGCGTTGCCGGTCGCCTTGTCGAGCGCCGGACGCCTTGTCGAACTGGGTGAAGTTGTCGACGCAAGGGTCGAACTTGCAGATTATCCGATTTTCCGCCGGGATGGAAAATACGCCGAGATGGTTCTTGGCGAACTGGCCGGCGCTTATGAGGCGCCGATCTATGGAATTCTGGACGTCAACAAGGCCATCAGGGCGGCGGACTGGGGAGAGCTGCCAAAACCCGCGATCAGATTTTATGGACAGCCTGCGGACGAAAGGTCGCCGACCCTGCTTTGGGACGGCGAATGGGAAATCACCTATGTGACGTTCCGCGATATGGGCGCGGCCTTCGCTGTCGCAATCGCCGGAATCTATATTCTGGTTGTCGCGCAGTTCGGCAGTTTCCGTCTGCCGCTGATCATCCTGACGCCGATCCCGCTCACGCTCGTCGGTATCGTCATCGGACATATTCTGTTCAATGCGCCGTTTACGGCGACGTCGATGATCGGCTTTATTGCGCTCGCCGGCATCATTGTCAGGAATTCGATCCTTCTGGTCGATTTCATCCGCCATTCGCAGGGGGGCGGACGTTCGTTGCGAGACGTGCTTCTTGAGGCCGGTGCGATCCGGTTCAAGCCTATCCTCCTGACGGCGCTCGCCGCCATGATCGGCGCGGCGGTTATCCTGTTCGACCCGATTTTCCAGGGGCTCGCCATCTCCCTCCTGTTCGGTCTCGCCTCATCGACGATGCTGACCGTGCTGGTCATTCCAGCGATCTATGTCGCCCTGCGCGATGACGGCCTGCCTGCCTCGCATCAGGAGCCGAAACCTTCCAGCCAGAAGGATGGTGCGTTGGAGCGGGTGTGAGGATCGAGTTGCGGCGGCGCCCGGCGCGCGCGGCCGAGGTCGGACGGAGCGCCGACGACGAAAGTGAATCGCCGCGCCGTGTTAGGCGCACTAGCATTGCCGACAGCCGCAGGAGGCGTCGTTTTGGCTGAGGGTTCGACGCGCTACCCGGACCGAGTAATACGGGCGATCCATGTCGCGCTCGATGACGAGTATCGAGCGGCGGCCTTCTACGCCGCCGTGATCGAAAAGTTTGGCGATGTGCGGCCGTTCATCAATATTATTGACGCCGAGCGCCGACACGCCCGGCGCCTCGAACGGCTGCTGGAAGCGGCGGGCGAGCCGATTCCGGCAAATCCATACGAGACGGGCGAGAGCCGCCCGCCGCCGGTCCCTGCAACTCTCGCCGAAGCCTGCCGGGTCGGCGCCGAAGCTGAAATCCAAAATGCCGCCCTCTACGACGAAGATCTAATTCCGGCGGTTGACGGCTTTCCTGCGGTTGAATCGGCGATGCGCGATCTGCGGGCGGCGTCTCAGGACAATCATCTTCCGGCTTTTCAGCGCTGCCTCGAACGCGGCGCGCGGCGCAACGACGCTCGAAAGAATCGATAGGGCTATGTGGAATTTTCTATCAATCCAGCCATTGCCTTCGTCTCCAATATATTCGTAATAT
>CALKYG010000167.1 GCA_938003575.1 uncultured Alphaproteobacteria bacterium | reverse complement strand
CCTTCTGGTCGCACCCCAGCGTCAATTTTGAAAGCCTCATCATCGCAGCGACTGATAGCGGAACAAGGGCTTATCAGATTGAGAGCGGCGATTTGGTTGCTGAGACGGACGCCCCCGCCGCCGCAATATCCGTGTTCTACTTTGGGAGCGGGCCTTCAGCGCGGGGTTTTGCGCTCACAAAGGAAAACGACGCCTATCGGCTTTATGAAATCGGAAACGGATCGCCAGGTCTTACGCCGGTCGCCCTTCAGGGCGGCGCGGCGGCCGGCGACGCCTTCTGCGCCGGCGCCGGCGCGCTTTACGAAATCAGCGCGAATGCGCTCAGCGTGCGCGAGATCGCGTTGACAGCGGGGGGAGCGTCGATCGCGCAACCGCGAGCGGTCGCGGATGTTGCAGGGTCCGCCTGTCATGTCGACGTCCGCACTGGCGATGTCATCGTTATCGGCCGCGACGGCGCAATCAGGAGCGTCAGTCCGTCGACGGGCGAGAGTTCCGGAATTGCATTCGCATCCGGCGAGCCTGATGCGTCGGCGCTGTTCCTGATGACGGGGCCTGAGCCCGAAAGAGCGCCGGGCGGCGTTGTCCTTACGCTCGACGCCGCCAGCGGCGTTGTCAGCCTCTACGATCTCCTCGACGGACGCGCGCTTGGCGCCGTGCGGATCAAGGCGACGTTCGATCTCGACGCGGTCGCAACGGCGACAACAGTCGCCGCCGGATTCGGCAATTACGGCGGCGTCTACCGGGATGGCGCGCTCGCAATCGTGACCGCCGGGGACGGAGCGCCGGTTAGATTGGCCCCCTGGAACGGCGTGGCCGACGCATTGAAACTGACGCTCGGCGAAAATGTCGATCCGCGCGCGCCTCAGGCGGCGCGAGAGGAAGAAAGCCTCATCTCGATCGACCTTGAACATCCGTGAACGAGAAACAGCGCAGCCGCGAAGACGATCAGCGCGCCGCCCTGATGGGCGAGACCGAGCGCAACCGGAGTCGCCGCCAGGACCGTCCAGACGCCGAGCGCGATCTGGAGAAAGACGGCGGCAAGCACAAGACGCGCACGCCCCCTCACCCCGGTTTTCCGCGCTGACGCGAAGAGGAATATCGCCGCGATCGCGAGGGCGTAGGCGCCGAGCCGGTGGTTGAATTGCGACGCCGCCGCCGTTTCGAACAGGTCGTTCAGGCCCGGCTCGCCGGAGAAATATCCGTCCGGGAAAATACGGCCGTCCATCAGCGGCCATGTGTTGAATGTTCTTCCGGCGCGAAGGCCCGCGACAAACGCGCCGAGGATCATCTGAAGATAAACGCCGACAGCGAAAGCGGCGGCGAAAGGCGCAAGCGGCTCAGGCTTCGCGCGCCGCGACGAAACAAGATCGAGCGCAATCCAGAGCATCGCGGCGAACAACGCGACGGCGAGACCGAGATGCGCCGCCAGGCGATACTGGCTGACATCGACGCGCTCGCTTAGGCCGCTCGACACCATCCACCAGCCGAGCGCTCCCTGGGCGCCGCCCAAAATGAACAGGCCGCCGAGTTTCCAGCCAAGGTCCCGATCGATCCGTTTCGTCGCCGCGAAAAAAATGAGCGGCAGCAGGAACGCGATCCCGATCAGTCGGCCGAGAAATCTGTGCCCCCATTCCCACCAATATATTTTCTTGAATTCAGCAAGCGACATTCCCCAGTTGACCTGCTCGTATTCGGGAATGGCCTGATATTTTTCGAACTCAGCGAGCCAGTCCGCCTCGCCAAGCGGCGGGACGGCGCCGGTGACCGGCCGCCATTCGACGATTGACAGGCCGGAATCGGTCAGCCTCGTCGCGCCGCCGACAACAACCATCAGGGCGATGATCGCGCACATCCCGAACAGCCAGAGGGCGACCGGCTTGTTCGTTTGAGAAAGCGTCTGCATGATGCTTCTCTAACCTTGTGCGCCGGACGCATAATGCGGCGCACCGTCGCGGAGACGAAGCGCTTGAGTCCGAGAACCAAAAAGCTGATCGGCCTTTTGCTGCTCCTGCCGGCGCTTTTCCTTTATTTCGGCGCCGTCGTCACCTTTGCAGACAGGCTGCCGGCGCACTGGTTCGTCAGGCTTGTCTATTTCATGGTCGCGGGCGTGCTCTGGGCTGCGCCGATGATCCCCATGATGCGCTGGATGGAAAGGGACCCGGCTTCGAAAGCAAAAAGCGCCGACTGACCGGCGCTCCCGCCCTCGCCGCATCAACCCCCTAGTTCGGAGGCCCTTGCTGCTGGCCGAGACCCCCCGCAGGAAGCTGGCCGACATTCCCGAGCAACTGCTCCCAGAAGCCGAGTTCCTTGCCGCGTGTCGGCGTCGTACGCGAGGCGGTTTTCACGTCCACCGCGTCGGCAAGGTCGATCTGGTCGACCTTTTCAACCTTGCCTTCGTCGTCGAAATGAAAGGCGACAACAGATCGCGCGGTGGTCTCAGGGCGGAAAAACGCCCGGGAGGCGTCTAGAGCCGACAGATAATACCAGGAATTTCGGTCGAACGTGCCGATGAGCGACGGCTCGCCGTATTTGGCGAGAACGCTGTCTTTCGTGTCGATTCCGACCCGGGCGTCGATCACCGTTTCTCCGCGCTCAAGCACGTAACCATGGGCGCTGCGATTGGAAACGCACCCGGACAGGGCGGCCAAAGCGGCGGCGAACGCAAACAACCGTAACAATCTCATTCCTTGATCCCGTGCCGGCAAGCGCCTAGGTCATCGGCCTCAGCCATGATCCTCGCCCGAGCGCCCGCATGATCGCCCCAGTCCTGAAGACGCTATTTAGGAAAGATCCGGTCAGAAGCCAAGCCGAGCGTCTTTACGCCGCTTTGGCCGATCAGGCGCGGGCGCCTGAGTTTTATAAGGCCGGAAACGTCCCGGATACGCCGGAAGGCCGCTTCGACCTTCTCTCAGTCCATATGTTCCTCGCCATCCGGCGGCTTCGGGAGGGCGCTCCCGGAACCGATCGGCTTGTCAGGCTTCTTCAGGAGGTCTTTTTCGAACGACTTGATTCCGCGCTCCGGGAAATGGGCGTCGGCGATCTATCCGTCGGGCGCAAGATCCGTGGGTTGGCGGAAGCGTTCTACGGCCGCTTCGCCGCCTATGAATCCGGTTTGTCGGACGGCGGCCTGTCGCTCGAATCGGCGCTCGCGAGAAATGTCCTCGGCGAAAACGAGACAGGCCGCGCGAGCCGGCTTGGCGCCTATGTCCGCAAGGCGGCGAATTCGTTGGCGGACGAAGCGATTGACCGCCTTGAGATTGGAATTCCAAAACTGCGCGAGATATCGCTGCTTGAATTCTCCGGTGAGCGGCCATGAGCGGTCAAAACGAACGAGAGACGATATCCCGCACGATCGAGATCTCCTCCATTCAACCGGAGGGCGCGCGTTTTGTCATCGAACCGACTGCGGATGAGCGCGCCGCCATCGCTGAGCGGCTGGCGACGCCGTCGATTGACAGGCTGACAGGCGATTTTCTTGTCACGCCGGTTCGCGGCGGCGCTGAAGTGACGCTTCGACTGAAAGCGGCCGCGGGAAGGATCTGCGTCGCCAGTCTCGAACCGATGACGGAAGAGATCGACGAAGAAATACGCATGCGGTTCGACCGGAGCTTCAATCAGGATACGGAAGAAGAAGACGGCGACGGTCTTCTTCGCGAGCCTCTCGACGGCGATGAGATCGATCTCGGGGAGCTGCTGGTGCAGCACCTGTCCTTGTCGCTCGCCCCTTACCCCCGCAAGGAAGGGGCGGATAGCCTCGCGCAGAAATACTGCGATGCAGCATCGACGTCTCCGTTTGACGCCCTGAAGGGACTTGCGTCGCGTGAATCCTAGAGGCAAAGGGCGGGAATCGGTGAAAGTGCCGTTTCTTTCCGGAAGGCGGCGCCTCCGCTATTGTCCACGGCGCTGGGAGCATGGACCAAATTGACTGACACCCCTCAAAAAGCCGGCGCCGTGACCCTTGGGGTCGACGCCATGGGAACAGACGCCGGACCTGACGCGCTGATCAAGGGCGCGGCGCGGGCGGTTGAATCGGGCGTCGACGCAAGAATCATTTTCTTCGGCGACGCAAACCGCATCCGCCCGATGGTCGAAGCGGCCCCGGCGCTGGCGGGATCGACGATCATTGATTGCCCCGGCGTCGTCGCAATGACTGACAAGCCGATGCATGTTCTTCGGCGCGGGCGCGACACTTCAATGTGGAAAGCGATCGAAGCGCAGAAAGAAGGCGTCGTTCAGGCGGTCGTATCGGGCGGCAATACCGGCGCCTTGATGGCCGTCGCCCGCATGCAGCTTGGAATGATTCCGGGCGTTGACCGGCCCGCCGTGACGGCGCTCTGGCCGACGCCGCGAGGGCGGACCGTCGTGCTTGATGTCGGCGCGAATGTCGAGGCGAGCGAACAGGAGCTTGTCGATTTCGCCATCATGGGCGAAGCGTTTTTCAGGGCGCTGACCGGAATGAAAAAGCCGTCCGTCGGCCTTCTCAATGTCGGCGCCGAGGAACTCAAGGGGCATGACCTTATCCGCAACGCGGCGCGCATATTGCGGGAGGCGGACCCCGACATGGCGTTCACGGGCTTTGTTGAAGGAAATGACATTTCGCAGGGATCGGTCGACGTCGTTGTAACGGACGGGTTCACCGGTAATGTGGCGCTTAAATCCGCAGAAGGCGCGGCGCGTCTTGTCGGCGGGTGGATCAAGGAAGCGCTGACGGGCTCCATCCTGGCGAAACTCGGCGCGCTCCTGATGATGGGCGAACTGAGGAAACTGAAAGAGAAGATCGATCCGTCGTCGGTCAACGGCGGCGTCTTTCTCGGCGTCAACGGGGTTGTCGTAAAAAGCCATGGCGGCGCCGACGACAAAGGCGTCGCGGCTGCGATTTCCATGGCGGCGAGCCTGGTCGGCCGCGGCTTCCGGAAAGAGGTCGCGGAGACCGTCGCACTCGTCCATAAACGCGCGGGCAAGTCGCTTGAGGCCGCTGAATGACATTCAAAGCTGTTGTGACCGGCTGCGGCTCGTATCTGCCGTCCGACGTGATGACGAATTACGACCTCTCGGCGATTGTCGAGACGAGCGATGAATGGATCCGCGAAAGAACCGGAATTCGCGAACGTCATATCGCCGGAGACAACGAACGAACGTCCGATCTTGCCGTGGAAGCGGCGAAGGCCGCTCTGACGGCGGCGAACCGCTCGCCGCAGGATGTCGATCTGATAATCGTCGCAACGACGACGCCGGACCTGACGTTTCCATCGACCGCGGCGATCGTTCAGGCGAAGCTCGGCGCGCCGCCAGGCGCCGCATTCGACATCCAGGCTGTTTGCACGGGTTTCATTTACGCAGTCGCGACCGCGGAGAAATTTCTCGCCAGCGGGCAGCACAAATGCGCGCTCGTCATCGGCGCTGAAACTTTTTCGCGCATTCTTGACTGGAGCGACCGCACGACATGCGTTCTTTTCGGCGACGGCGCCGGCGCGTTCGTCATCGAGGCGGTCGATGAAACGGAAGCCGGCGGCCGCGGCGTCATCGCCAGTCACCTCAGATGCGACGGCCGTCTCGTCGATCTTCTATATGTCGATGGCGGCGTTTCGGCGACGCAAACGACCGGCCACGTCCGAATGCAGGGAAACAAGGTGTTTCGCGAAGCCGTCGAGCGGATTTCAGCGGCGATGCTCGCCGTCTCGGAAGAGGCTGGAGTCAATCCGCGCGATATCGACTGGTTCGTGCCGCATCAGGCGAATGAGCGCATTATTCTAGGCGTCGTGAGGAAACTCGAATTGCGGCCTGATCAGGTAGTCTCGACGATCGCGCGGCATGGCAACACATCGGCCGCCTCGATACCGCTCGCCTATTGCGAAGCGGTCGCAGATGGGAGGATCAAGAAGGGCGATCTCGTCATGCTGGAAGGCATGGGCGGCGGCCTTACCTGGGGGGCGGCGCTTCTGCGCGCATGAGTCTGTCGCCTTCGTCCCGACAGCATAGGAATTTCAATCGGTTGTTGACCCTATCCCAAGGAACGGCTTAAGATTTTCGACATCGGCAGGGAGAGAGGCGGGAAATGGCAGACGGAACATTGACGCGCGCGGACCTGACTGACGCGATTCACAGGTCGCTCGGAATATCCAGAAACGAATCGGCGGACTTTGTTGAGCGGATTCTTGAAGAAGTTTCCGCTTCGCTCGAAAAAGGCGACACGGTGAAAATATCGTCCTTCGGGACGTTCACGGTGCGGTCGAAAAAACAGCGCATCGGCCGCAATCCCAAGACTGGCGAGGAAGTGCCGATAACGCCAAGGCGCGTCGTCACTTTCCGCGCCTCTCACGTGCTGAAGGACCAGATCAATGAGTCGCTCGCCGGCAGGAGCGCGGCGGCGGCGGAATAGGCTGACCAGATATCATGGCCGTCGCCAAGGCAGCGGAAGCGTTCCGCACGATTAGTGAAGCCTCGAGCGAGCTCGACGTTCCCCAGCATGTATTGCGGCATTGGGAGGAAGTGTTCGGGCAGATCCGGCCGATGCGCCGGGCGGGCGGACGCCGGTATTATCGCCCCGTCGACATCGACGTTCTGCGCGGCGTGCGCGAGCTTCTTTACAAGCAGCGCTATACGACGAAGGGCGTCCAGAAAATCTTCCGTGACAATGGCGTCAAATATGTTGCGGAACTGGGCCGTATGGCCGCGGCCGGACAGGAAATCGAAATACGGCCCCTTCTAAACGAAGAGTCCGATGACCGCGAACCATCGTCATCCTCCCCGGCGCCTGCCGATGAGCCGCTGCAACTGGGCGCCGGCGATCTGGCCGCATTGCCGCCGCCGGTTCAGAGAAAGCTCGGAGCGCTGCTGCAACGGCTGGAAAGAGCCCAGCGGGCGCTCGACGACGCCATTGTCGCGATCGAAGCGATCGACATTGACTAGGCTGTAAAAAGGGGCCGGATTCCGCGTTGCGGGATCGGTTGGGCGCCGCTATGGTCCGCGCCTCTTTTCCGGCTGCTGGCCGGCGAAGGCGGGTCGGAGCGTGGCGCAGCCTGGTAGCGCACTTGACTGGGGGTCAAGGGGTCGC
>CALKYG010000166.1 GCA_938003575.1 uncultured Alphaproteobacteria bacterium | reverse complement strand
AACTATTAGTGGTTTCTCGGTCAATTAACCTTCTCGGAGCGTGTCGAAGAGTTCTGTTTGCACCTGTCAGGACTGATAAAAATTTGGAGGAACCGCCGCCATGATTAACAGGATACGGATCACGGGCGCCATATGCGCCGTGTCAATCGGGTTGCTCGCCCTTTCCTCCCCCGCCGCCGCCTATATCGGGCCCGGGTTGGGACTAGGCGTTATCGCTTCGATCTTTGGGGCCATCGCCGCATTCCTGATGATGGTGGCCGGACTTATTTGGTATCCCGTGAAGGTCATGCTCCGAAAGAGAAAAGAGAAGAAGACCGCCGCCGCCGGCGGGACCGCCGCGAACGCCGCCGCTGTCTCTGCGACCGAGCAGAAGTCCGAAACGCCAGCCAGTTGATGATCGTCGTCATCCTGCTCGCCGGCGTCGTTTTCTACGAGGCGTTCTTCGCCCTGCGCACGCTCGCAGATGTCGATACGATGCAGACTACGATGCTCGACTCTTTGGGCGTCGTTCGTTCAACGACGATGTCCGACGAGGAGAAAGCCGCCGCGATGCAGAGGTCGAGCCTTGCAATGGCGGGTGCGGTCGGTGCAGTCACCGGAAAGATTCTCGCCGCCGTCGCGGCTTCAGCGTTGTTCCTTTTCGCGGTTTCGCTTTTCGCTTGGTCTTTCAGATCGCTCGTCGAATATAGCGTAAAGCCGCTGCCGTTAATCGCCGTGATTTCAACGATCCTCATTTATGGAATGTTCCGGCATGGCCGCCGGAATTAGCGATTCCAGACGCGATTATTCATTCATTGATCGCCTCGTGCACAGGATGGCTTTCGCCCATCCGGTCCTGCAGCGCGCGCTTGGCGAGATTGAAAGCGATTTGTTTGCTGACAGGTTCGCGGCCCAAAGCGCTGAAAGGCCGGTCTTCGTCACGGGTCTCCCCCGCGCCGGCACGACGCTGCTGCTCGAAATGCTGTATAAAACGGGCGAGTTCGCCGCCTTCACCTATAGGGAAATGCCGTTCCTGCTTGCGCCGCTTTTCTGGTCTTCAGTCACACGATCGGCCAGGAAGGACGGAACCATGCGCGAACGCGCTCATGGCGACGGACTGGAGATTTCCTTCGACAGTCCGGAAGCATTCGAGGAAGTCGCCTGGCTCGCCTATCTGGGCGATCGATATGTCGAGGAAAAGCGCCTTCTTCCCCTGGATGAGAATGCGATTTCAAGCGAGTTCAGGAACGCCTTCCCGACGCTCGCCAGAAAATTATCAGCGGCGCAATCGGCGCCGGGCGAATCGAAGCGATACCTTTCAAAGAATAACGCCAATATCAGCCGAATCCCGGCGCTTCGATCCATTTTCCCGGACGCCGCCCTATTTATCTGCGTAAGAAACCCGCATTCCCACATCCGCTCCATGATGACGCAGCACCAGCGCTTCTCCGCCCTGCATGATGATGATGCGTTCGCCCGTGATTACATGAAGTGGATCGGACATTTTGATTTCGGCGCTAACTTCCGTCCGATCGACTTCACCGGCCGCCAGACATCTGCCGAGGAGGCTTCTTCGCCGGACTTCTGGCTGACCTACTGGATCGACGCATACACGTTCGCGAGACGTTTCTCGAATGATGTTCATTTTGTCTGTTATGAAAAGCTTTTCGGGGATGCGCAGCGCTTGCTTGGCCACATCGCCGACGCGGCGAACCTCGGGAACCGCGCAGGTTTTATTGCGAACGCCGCCGACATCAGAAAAGCGACGACAGCCGATCAGCCCCTCGACGGCGCCTCGCCTGCGCTGATCGCAGAGGCGTCAGACCTGTACGAAAGCCTCGCCAAACTATCGATTTAATGACTATTGGTGCGGGCGGAGGGATTTGAACCCTCACGGCCTTTCGGCCGACGGATTTTAAGTCCGTTGCGTCTACCAGTTCCGCCACGCCCGCACGAGGCCTGATCGCGAATTAGCATCCCCGCTGCATTGAGCAAAGCGCCCAATTGGGCGGTCGCCTTGAAAGCTCGCTGTCAGGCGCGTATCGCATAGTGAAAGCCCCCATCGCCGTCTCAAATGCTTCGCGCCGTATCCGCCATACTTTCTTTGCTGCTGGCCGCCGCAATTCTGCTCGCCGGAAACGGCTTGCAAGGAACGCTGCTCGCGGTCCGTGCGAACCTGGAAGGGTTTCCGACCTCTTTGATCGGCGTCTTGATGTCGGCCTATTTCGCCGGCTTCGCACTCGGATGCCGATTTAACCCGACCTTTATCAAATCGGTCGGTCATATCCGGACTTTCCTCGCTTTGGCGTCGATCGCCTCAGCGTCCGCCCTCATCCACCCGCTTGTGGTCGACGTCTGGATCTGGGCGGCGCTTCGGGCGGTCACCGGCTTCTGCTTTGCCGGACTGATCATGGTCATCGAGAGCTGGATCAACGAGCGCGCAACGAACGCCAATCGCGGTCGCATCCTTTCAGTGTATCGCGTAATTGACTTGACGGCGACGACAATCGGCAACGCGCTGCTGGCGACCGCCGATCCTTCTGACTTTCAGTTGTTCGCGCTCGTCTCGATTTTGATGTCGCTTGCGCTCGTTCCGATTGCCTTGACGAAAATCGACGCGCCAAAGCCGATCGAGACGGCTCGCCTTGACATACCGCGCCTTTACAGGCTTTCGCCCGTCGCAGCTATTGGCGCGCCGATGGTCGGGCTCGCCAACTCGTCCTTCTGGGCCGTCGGCGCCGTGTATGCTCAAGAACTCGGATACGGCACGGCGGTGATCGCCGCCTTCATCAGC
>CALKYG010000165.1 GCA_938003575.1 uncultured Alphaproteobacteria bacterium | reverse complement strand
GCGACGAGCCTGTTGAGCGCGCGCACCGGTCCGTCCATCACATAATTGTAATTGCCGGAAAAAAGCGCGACGCGCAGGGGTGACCCCGCCTCGGCGGGCATTGCCTGTCGGTCGTTGTCGGCGAGCGCTTTCATCATCGGACCGTTTTCGATTAGACGAAAAGTTCCGCTGGGAAAACCGGGCTTTTTCAGCTTTCGAGGCGCCCCTCCGCCCAGTCCCAGAACAGGGCTGAAATATCGGGGCCGCCGAAACGCCGGATTTCCTGAACGCCGGTCGGCGAGGTGACGTTTATTTCGGTGATGTAATCGCCGATCACGTCGATGCCGACGAGAATGAGGCCGCGCTCGGACAGCGCCGGCCCGATCCGGTCGCAGATTTCCTGGTCGCGCGCGGTCATGGCGACCGCTTCAGCCTTGCCGCCGACATGAAGATTGGACCGCGTCTCATTTTTCGCAGGGACGCGGTTGAGCGCGCCGACCGCCTCGCCGTCGAGGAGGATGATGCGTTTGTCGCCTTTCCTGACGGCGGGCAGGTATTTTTGCGCGATGAAGGGCTCGGCGAATGTCTGGGAGAAGAGTTCAAGCAGCGAATTGAAATTCGTATCGTCAGCAGGCAGACGGAAAACGCCGGCGCCGCCGTTTCCGTAAAGCGGCTTCAGGATCATGTCGCCATGTTCGGCGCGAAATTCGCGGATGCGCTCGACATCCCGCGTGATCAGCGTCGGCGGCGCAAGATCCGGGAACTGCGTGACGAAGAGCTTTTCCGGCGCGTCGCGGATCGAGCGCGGGTCGTTGACGACGAGGACTTCAGGCTGAAGATGCTCGAGAATATGCGCGGCTGTGATGTAGGCCATGTTGAAAGGCGGGTCCTGACGGACAAGAACGATGTCGACGCCGTGAAGGTCGAGAATTTCCTCTGCGGCGAGAACCGCATGCGCGCCTTGCTCGCGCTTCAGCGACACGACTTTAGCCGCGCGCGCTGACACGCGCCCGTCTCTCAGCGCGAGATGATGCGGCTGATAAATCCAGATCTCGCTTCCGCGGCCATGCGCTTCAAGCGCGAGGTCGAAACTCGTATCGGCGTTGACGTTCACCGCGCCGATCGGGTCCATTTGAATGGCGATTTTCATGACGCGCTCACTTCGTGCTCCGCATGCGCCCTAAGACGCCCTTGCGCGGCGATCAAGCGGAAAGGCGCCGGTCAACGCCTTGTGAGCGCGTCAAAGCGGCCTGACGAGGACGTGGCTGACGACCTTCTCGACGCCCTTGATCGAACGGGCGATATCGAG
>CALKYG010000164.1 GCA_938003575.1 uncultured Alphaproteobacteria bacterium | reverse complement strand
AAACGCTTTTCAACCGGCGCTTTTGTTCGCGCAGCACTCGAACTAGCGTTTGTTGCTTTATTATTGTCTTTGCGTACTCGCGGTAATTGCATCGCGACAAAAGAATCCCGGATAAGTCCCGCGATTCGTCCGATGCGGCTGGATTTCAAGTCTTTTTCGGAGGATTCGGCGGTCTCCGCAAGGCGGTCCCCGGTCCGCGCCATAAACGTACCCCCTTGTAACCCAAGCTGATCCTGAAAAAAAGTTGAGCAAATGTCTGTAACTTATCCGCAACAATACCGGTCGGAACTTCGTGGGCGTCCATAATCCTCATTTGAGCCGTCTATTGCGTTCATGGGCTCCGCAGGCTGTATTTGCTGTAGAAGCTTCGGTTGCTTCGGTAGAGCGCAAACGCCGCCTTCCTCCTCCCGCCGCATTCATCTGGCCTTGAATGATCGGGGAGCGTGCCGCCGTTCTGGCAGGCTAAGGCGCAACGGCGCGGGATCGGTTTTTTCGCCTTGAGCTTTTGCTCAATTCCCCGCCCAGCCAAAAAACAGTTCCCTGTCGCCGTCTTTCCCTGCGGTCGCCCACTACTATTCATTTGGCGTGGGTGCGCCGCCCGCCAGCCGTCGGCTGATCCGTCCCCGACAAGGCCGCGAATGAATGCGGCCGAGAGATAAGGAGACGATCATGCCCGCACAAACCGAAACGCTGCAACCTCACATCTACGTCGCCTGTCTGGCCGCGTATAATAACGGCTACCTGCACGGCGCTTGGATAGACGCCACCGACGATCTTGGCCTCATTCAGGCGCAAGTCGCACAGATGCTCGCCGCGTCACCAATGCCCGACGCCGAAGAATACGCCATTCACGACCATGAAGACTATGGCGGTTACTATCTCGGCGAATATGCCGGGCTGGAATCCGCGCATAACATCGCGGTCTATCTCGCCGACACCGGCAAGCTGGGCGCTATGCTGCTTTCGCATTTCGGCGGTGATCTTCAAGCGGCGCAAAACGCGCTTGAAGAATACGTCGGCTGTTACGAGTCTGTCGCCGACTTCGCACAGGAGCTGACCGAGGAAACCGCGGCGATCCCGGAAAGCTTTCGCTACTACATCGACTATGAAGCGATGGCACGAGATATGGAGCTGAACGGCGACATCCTCACCTTCGAGGAATCCTATCGCTGCATCCACATTCTCTGGGCGCGGTGACGCCACCGGCAATC
>CALKYG010000163.1 GCA_938003575.1 uncultured Alphaproteobacteria bacterium | reverse complement strand
ATTTGCGCGTTTCGGCCGGCCAATCCGATCCGATCGGCGAAAGCGGTCAACTGGCGGGGCGTTCGCAACAATGAAGCTTTTTGACGAGCTGAAGCGCCGCAACGTCTTCCGGGTCGCCGGCGTTTACGCCGTGGTCGCGTGGCTGCTTGTGCAGGTGGTCGTCGCCGTCGAGGCGCCGCTTTCGCTGCCCGCCTGGACAGACACGCTCGTCATCGTTCTTTTCGCTGTCGGCTTTCCCGTCGCGATGATTCTCGCCTGGGCGTTCGAGCTGACGCCGGAGGGCGTGAAGCTGACGGCCGACGTGCCCGCGGGCGAAAGCGTCGCGGCAAGGACCGGACGAAAGCTCGACTACGCAATCCTCGCCGGACTGGCGCTGGTCGCGGCGATGTTCATTTATGACAGGCTGACGCCGGGCGCCGCATCCGCCCTTCGCGACGCCGAACTGCGGTCCGCTTCCCAGGGTGAAGAAACCGCCCTTCCGGATGAGGCTTCGCAACGCGCGGCCGTCTTGCAGGATGCGCCGCCCGACGCTTCGATCGCGGTTCTTCCGTTTGCGGACATGTCGCCTGCGAAAGATCAGGAATATTTCTCCGACGGCGTCGCCGAGGAAATCCTCAACGTCCTGGCGCGCGTCGACGGGCTGAAGGTCGCCTCGCGCACGTCGTCATTCCAGTTCCGCAATTCCGAAAGCGGGATTCCCGCGATCGCGGCGGAGCTCGGCGTGCGCCACGTTCTTGAGGGGAGCGTCAGGAAATCCGGCGACGCGATCCGCGTCACCGCGCAGCTGATCGTCGCGAAGACCGACGCGCATCTGTGGTCGGAGACGTTCGACCGCACGCTGACGGCGGAAAATGTCTTCGCCATTCAGGACGAAATTGCAAGCGCCATCGTCGCCGCGCTGCATGAGAGGATCGGCGGCGTCATCGCGGCGGCGGCGCCCGCCTCGTCCGTCCGCACCAGCGACGTCGAAGCCTATGAGCTGTTCTTGAAAGCGCGCGCGCTGTTCCAGGCGCGCCGCAATCTCGGCGAAGCGGACGGTCTGCTTATGGAGGCGCTCGCCATCGATCCGAAATTCGCCGACGCGCTGGCGATCCGCGCGGCGATCCACCAGTTCGGCGGAGAATACGGCGCGCGCTTCGCCGATGAACGCAGCGAGCGCGCAAAGGGCCGCGAATTCGCCGCCGAGGCGCTGAAGATCGCGCCGGACAATTCTCTGGCGCTTGCGATCACGGCGTTAAGCGACCTCTATGATCACATCGAGGGATATGGGACCGAGGACTATGCGAAGATTTTCGCCGCGTTCGACCGGGCGCTCGCGATCGAGCCGCGGAACGCCAACGCGCTCAACTGGCTCGGCATCGCCCATAATTATCTCGGCGAGCATGAAAAGGCGGAGCAGGTCCATCGCCGCTGCATCGAGGTTGACCCCGCGCTCGCCGCCTGCCGCAGCAACCTCGTGATGGAGCTCATGGCGCAAGGCAGGCGCAAGGAGGCGGAGGCTGTTCTCGACGCGGCGATCGACAGGGGCGTTTTCGCTGTCGGACCAGGGCAGATGCTCCTCTTCGCCGAGCTGAAGCGCCGCGACGCGTTCCTGCTCCTTTCGCTCAACGTGCCGGCGCTGCGAGGGTTTCACAAATTCAACGCGCTGTACGACGCGCTCGCGGACCCCGCGGGCGACGATCGCGCATTGGCGGCGGAATTGAAGGCGCTGATTGCGGAAAATGACGGCTCGCAGCGCGTCAACTCGCTTTTGAACGCGCTCGGAGATTATCAAGCGCCGACGCTGATCACCGTCCAGTGGCTTGACGCGCTGACGGGCTATCGCCGGTCGCCAGAATTCAAGGCGCATATGCGCGCCAGCGGCGCCGATCAATACTGGCGCAGGAACGGCTATCCGCCGCAATGCAGGGCGGTCGGGCCCCAGACCGCCGGCAACGGCGATTTCGAGTGCGAGTGATGATGACCCTGAACGACGCCTATCTCGTCTCGCAGATCGCGCTCGCCGCGATCGGCGTGCCGACGCTGATCTTCCTCGCCATTCAGGTCCGGCAGAACACGCGCCAGCTGCGCGCCAACGCCAGCCATCAGTTCCTCGAGACCAACAAGAACCTCAACATCGCGCTGGTCGGCAACAAGCAGGCGGCCGGCGTCTATGCGCGCGGCGTGAATGACTTCGACGCGCTCGACGAGGCCGAGCGGCTTCAGTTCATCCTGTGGACGGGCCAGTATTACCAGACCTTCTCGAACATGCATGACCTCTGGAAAGCCGGCGCCCTTCCCGAAACCGCCTGGCGTCCGGTCCGCAAGCACCTCATCGACATGCTGGCCATGCCCGGCACGCGTTATGTCTGGGAGACGTTTGCGCGCGAGGCGTTGCCGCCCGATTTCATCGCCTATGGCGACGGACTTCGCGCATCCGGTGAGGCGAGCTACTCCCTGACAGCCGGCCTCGCCGGTTCGTCGAACGCGCCGGCGCGCGCGCCATGATCCTTCGCCGCGTCATCGAGCACTTCCGCAAACAGGAATGGACGGCGATCGCCATCGACTTCATTATCGTCGTCGTCGGCGTCTTCGTCGGCTTGCAGGTCAGCAACTGGAATGCGGCGCGGGCCGAAGCCGATCAGGCGCGCGATCTTCTTTCCAGCATCGCAGCGGATTTGCGCCTCGACCGCGCCGAGCTCGCCGCCGGGGCGGCGTCAGTTCGCGTGTCAATCCGCGCCGGCAATTACGCCCTTGGCAAGATTGGCGAGCCACGGCTGGAAACGCTTCCGGCGACGACGCCCGATGCGCCCATCCTGAATGCAGCCCTCGCCGCGGTCGAAATCCGCGACGCCGGCGAACCGGATGCAAACGAACGGAACCGTCTGTGGTCGATTGTCCTCGCCAGTTTCTATCCTTCTGCGGGATCGACCGCCTATGACGCGCTAACCAACACCGGCAAACTTGGCATCATCCGCGATCCGGGCCTCGTTCGCGACCTCCAGAACTATTTTCAAATCTGGATAGGGATCGACGAAACCCACGCCGGCACCTTGCGCCCGCTCAGAAACGACGCCGTCAGCGTCGGCCAGCGCTATGGGCTTTCACCCTTTTCCGAGGTTCCGGAAGAGGCGTTTCTCGCGAAATTGAGAGAGAACGAGGAATTGCGCGCCGCGCTGCGCACCCAAATTGGGTACAAGCTGCGGCACCATCAGCTGATTGTCGAGGCGGATGAGGCCGCCGAGGCGCTCCTCAAGAGACTTGAGAGCCGGGGCGCGCCATGATCCTGCGCCGCGTCATCGAGCATTTCAGGAAGCAGGAATGGACG
>CALKYG010000162.1 GCA_938003575.1 uncultured Alphaproteobacteria bacterium | reverse complement strand
GATCGCCCTCCTGTCGCCCGGTGCGCTGCGATACCCGGCAGAGGCGCTCACGCGGGCCGGGTCTCGCCGTCATAGACCGACGGCCACTCGGGAAAGTCGCGCCCGAGCAGCCTCGACAGAGCCTCAGTCTCGCGCAAAAGCCGCGGGCGCAGGATCGCCAAGGCGGCCGCCATCTCGTCCTCCGGGATCGTACGGTCGACAGGTCTGGCGAGCGCGGCGATGGCCTTTTTCCGGATTCCCGGAGGCATGACAGCCTTGGCCGCCGTCCAGAGCGGCGTTCCCTTCAGCCGCGAGAACGGGCCCGAGACGCGCGGGACCTGATCCTTGCCCCGATTGTCATGCGCGAGATCGCCGTAGCCCGTTTCGATCGGCTGTATTCCAAGAAAGTCGAAGATCGCGCCCATCGCGGCCGCCGGCGCCCTGGTCAGCTCCTCCATCGTCAGCACGTGGACCCGATCCCGTCCGAACACCTCAAGATAGGGCTCAATCTGCATCGCGTAGTTGCCGACATCGGCGATTTCGCGAAGCGCCTTCATCGCCTCAGGAAAGCTCCGGCCTTCGGCCGAATACTCCACTTCCCACCAGTAGTGGCTGATTGCGCGCGCTACCGGGTCGCGCATGATGTAGAGGATCCGCGCATCGGGCGAGAACTCCCTGATCCGCCGCGCAACCGGCCCGAGGCGCGGCGCCTTCGTGTAATCGGTCGAGGATTCTCCGACATAGCGCTCATCCCCGGCGCCGGCGAAACGCTCCAGGTACCAGGCAAGGTCCTTGGCGCTGTTGACGCCGGCGAACCAGGCAGGCTCCTTCGGGTTCTGGCACATGTGGATCGAAGGGTGGGCGTCGAGCATGTTATGCAGGCTCGTCGTCCCGCATTTCATCGCGCCGACAAGAAAGAGATTGGGTGTTCTTTGTCCGCTTGTCATTGCGCCCGTTCCGGAAAAGTGCGGTCAAGATAATCGGCGAAATAGGCGATCGTCGACTTTTCGCTGCAATGTTCGGCGGCGAAGGCGCGGGCGCCGGCGCCGATGCGGCCGGCCAGACCCTTGTCGCCGAGCAGGCGATCAAGCGCCGATTTCATCGCCGCGGCGTCTCGCGGCGGCGTGACGAGCGCCGTCTCGCCGTCGATCGCATAATCGGAAAGGCCCTCAGATCTCGTTACGATCTGCGCCTTGCCGAGATGCATGCCCCCGACAAAAGTCACCATGCCGTTCGGCGCAAGGTCGTCGCGCAGCGGAACCACTGCGACGTCGGCATGAAAGACAAGCGACCAGGCTTCCGCCCACGGCAGATTGACGAAATGACGGAAATTCCCCGGCAGGCTGACGCCTGCAAGGCTCGAAGGACGCGTAATGGCGACGAAGGTGATGTCCGGCGTCATCCGCGCGACGTCCGCATACAGCGCATAGTCGCGGGCCTCGCCGCCGAGAGCGACGACATATCGCCCGTCGATCGTGCGCGGGAGCGGCGCTTCAAGCGGCGCGTTCGCGCCCCAGAGCGCAAGGTCGATGCGTTCAGACGGGATGCCGAACCGGCTCGCATAAAGCCCGCGCTCGAGCGTTGAAAACACTGTAAAACGGTCAATCCGCGCAAAGGACCGCTTCATCCGCGCCAATTGCGCGCCCTCCGGAACGTCGGTGAAGTTGAACGCGAAAGCGAGCCGCTTCGCTCCGCCGGCGTCGGCGCCGACAATGTCCGACATCCATGCGGCGACATAGGGAAGATGCGTGACAATCAAGTCGAACGCCCCGCGGCGCGCGCCTTGCCGCAGGCGCCATCCTTCCAGAAGACGCCCGGTCAGCGGCCGCTTCAGCGCCCTGTCGATCACACCCCGCGAAGACGGGCGAAAAAACGTCCAATGCAGCGGCCGCCGCCACGCGATCTTTCCTTCAAGCCAGACCCAGGCGGGGTCCGGCTTTTCCGTCACGCAGGCGATGCGAAGCGGCGGCTCTGTCATGTCGCGGCCGGTAGCGTTCGCAGAAGCCTGCCGAACGGGATTGCGCTATTTGACATGAAGTCTGGCCCTCTCGAATTTTCGCCGGCGGACGAAATATTTCAGCGCGGGCGCCGGCGCGCGGACAGCGATCATCTCGAGCAGGGTTATGGCAAGTCCGTGCCGGTTCGCCGCGAACCGAAACCGGCCCCAGCTGTTGCCAAGCCTTATGGCCGCCAGTTCAAGACCCTTTGGCGGACGCGAGGCTTCTGTCGACGGTTCATAACCGCGCTCGACCATCAGGCCGCGCGCCTTGATCTCGATCAGTTCGACTTCGCGCGGCGTCAGGTCGCGCCGCCATTGCTCGATCAGTCGAATGTCCGGAGGACCGTATGTCGATCGCACGGGATAATTCAGCATCTCGTCATCGTAGGAGACGCCGAGAAAGTCGCATAGCCGGGTCAGCCAGCGCCGCGGGTCGCGAATCAGGTCCTCGTTCTTCAGTCTGAAGATGCGGTCCGCCGGCGTCTTCGCCGCGAGCCGTTCAAAGTCCTTCTCGGAATTGATCCAGTGATCGACGCCGTGAAAGACATTTCCCGCCCATCCCATCGCGATCGCCGATTTTGCGGCGTCCCGCGGGTCGCGGACGAGATGCACGTACCGCGCATCGGGGAAGATTTCCGGGATGCGGTCAAAATGGCGATGAACGTTGATCGTCAGCCGCTTGCCGGGCCTGCGCAGCTGTCCAATGAAATCCCGCACCTGGTCGGCATAGCCGAGACTGTCGCGGAATTTCATCTGACGACTGACGAAAACCCGGTTGAGCGAGAGCTCGACCCGGTAGGCGTTCATGTCGGGGGAGCCGTCCCTGGCAAGCGGCGGTTCGAACAGAAAGTCCATTTCGCCGGGATTGTCGACGTCAGGGTGACCGTCGACCATCAGGCGCAAAAGCGTCGTTCCCGAACGCAGGGCGCCGCAGATGAAAACGATGTCGCGCTCGACCGGCGGTATTCCCGACTGTTCCATAATCCCGCAATCTTGACCGATTCAGGTTGCCCAAAAACAAACGGCGGCCTTCCGGCCGCCGTTTCTTTCCGCTTCGCGCCTGTTATTGCGCCGCGACGTCTTCCGGCGCCGGAAGCGCCGACATGTCGCGCCGGCGTTCGCGCTCTTCGATAAGCGCCTGATCGCGCTTTTCCGCCTCGACCTGGTGACGGGACATCATGCCGCCGGTGCCCGCCGGGATCAGGCGGCCGACGATGACGTTTTCCTTCAGGCCCTCAAGCGTGTCGACCTTGCCGTTGACCGCGGCGTCGGTAAGGACGCGCGTCGTTTCCTGGAACGAGGCCGCAGAGATGAAGGACCTTGTCTGCAACGAGGCCTTCGTGATGCCGAGAAGGACAGGCGCGCCTTTCGCCGGCCGCTTGCCCTGATCTTCAAGCTTGGCGTTCACTTCATCGAACTCGATCTTGTCGACCTGCTCTTCCTTAAGGAACAGCGAATCGCCGGGATCGGAAATCTCGACCTTTTGCAGCATCTGGCGGACGATCACTTCAATGTGCTTGTCGTTAATCGGCACGCCCTGCAGGCGATAAACTTCCTGAATCTCGTTGATGAGATAGTTCGCCAGCGCTTCGATGCCCATGATCTGAAGAATGTCATGCGGCGCCGGATTGCCGTCGATCAGGAATTCGCCCTTCGCGATGAAGTCACCTTCCTGAACCGTGATGTGCTTGCCTTTCGGCACGAGGTAATCGATCGGCTCCAGCGACTCGTCAGTCGGCACGATGCGGATGCGGCGCTTGTTCTTGTAGTCGCGGCCGAATTCAACGCGGCCGTCGACTTCCGCGATGATCGCGTGGTCTTTTGGACGGCGCGCTTCAAAGAGCTCGGCGACGCGCGGCAGACCGCCGGTGATGTCGCGCGTTTTCGCGCCCTCTGTCGGAATACGCGCCAACGCGTCGCCGACGCGAACCGTGTCGCCGTCCTCGACCGAAAGGATCGCATCGACGGGGAGCTGGTAGCGCGCCTCGCCGCCCGTTTCGAGCTTCAACGCCTTGCCCTTGTCGTCGGTTATGACGATCGAAGGCTTGAGCGCCGCCGCCCGCGGGTTGGCCCGCCAGTCCATGACGACGCGGCTTGCAATGCCGGTCGCTTCGTCCGCGACGACCTGCATCGAGAAGCCTTCCTGCAGGTCTTCGAATTTAACCTTGCCCGCAAGGTCTGTGAGGATCGGCAGAGTGTACGGATCCCAGTCGGCGATCCGCTGGCCGCGCGTGACCCTCGCGCCGTCGTCGATGCGAAGCTTCGTGCCGTAGGACACCTTGTAGGAGGCGTGCTCCTTGCCCTCGGCGTCGATAATCTTCACAAGCGTGTTGCGGCCCATGACGATCAAATCGCCGTCTGAGTTCTTCACGACATTGCGGTTTTCAAGAACGATCTTGCCTTCATGGCTCGCCTCGATGAACGAGGTG
>CALKYG010000161.1 GCA_938003575.1 uncultured Alphaproteobacteria bacterium | reverse complement strand
TCCTCTTTGTCGGGACGGCGGCGGCGCAGGATGAAAAGGACCGCGCGCGCGAGCGCGAGATTGCGGCGGCCTCGGCGCAGCTCGCCCGATTCGCCGACGATCTCGCGGAGAACGGCGTCGATGATCCGCGCCAATTCGAGCGCGAGGTCCGCGCCGTCATCGCCGCCTCCCGCGAGCGGCTTGCGCCGGTTGAAGAAGCGCTGAGCCGGGCCGAGGACAGCCTCGCCCTTCTCGGTTCGCCGCCGAAGGAAGGCGAAGCGCCGGAATCGGCGGCCCTGGCGAAGGAGCGCGAAGCGCTCAACAGTCGGATTTCATTTCTGCGCGGCCAGCGGACGCGCATTCTCGCTTCTGCGGACGAAGGCGCGAAAATTCTCGGAGACCTGTCGAAGCGGCGGCTCCGCGATCTTTACCGCAATGTGCTGAAGCGGGAGACGCCGCTGCTCTCGCCCGGCGCATGGTCCGCCGCCGCCGCCGAAGCCGGACCGCTTCACCGCGACTTCACCGAACATTTTTCGGCATGGGCTGAGGGCAAGGCGTCGCAACGGGACATCCTCATCAGCCTCGCCGGTCTTGCGGCGGCGTTCCTCGTCTCGTTCCTGATGTTCGGGCCGGTGCGCGACTGGTCGCGGCGGGCGTTGACGTCGAGAATTGAAACCCATGATCCGACGCCCGGCCGGCGCGTCGCCGTCGCCGGCGTGAAAATGCTGACGCGGCTCGTTCCCGGCCTTATCGGCGGCGTGATCGTGATCGAGACGTCGCGGGCGATCGGCCTTCTCGGCCCTGAGGGCATCGCGGTTGCGAACGCGATCTGGATTGCGCTGATCGCCTTCCTGCTGGTTGACGGATTCACCGGCGGCCTCTTTGCGCCGAGCGCGCCGGCATGGCGGCTCGCGCCTGTTGACGCGGCGAACGGGCGCCGCGCGTCGGCGCTGCTTGTCTCCATCGTCGTCGTCGTCGGCGCAAAACAGGTGATATCGGAAATCTCACGCGCGGCCGGCGGCGCGGAAATGTTCGATCATGTCGTCACCGGCGCCGCCGCCATGCTAGTCGGCGGATTGCTGTTTGCGCTTTGCGAAAGAAAGCTCTGGATCAGGACGGACGCAGAAAAGACCGCGGCGGCGAGCGACGCCGCGCCGGCGTCCGCGAGCCTCTGGCCCGGCGTTCGCTTCGCCGGCCGCATTCTCGGCGTCCTCGTGATGGCCGCGCCGCTCGCCGGTCATGTCAATCTGGCCGATTTCGTCTCGACAAGGCTCTATTATTTCGCGCTGCTGCTCGCATTGGCATGGTTTGTTCGCGCAGCCATCAAGGAAGCAGCCAACTGGGCCGACCGGCGCCTCAACGCCGGCAAAGATGAGAACCACACATTCAGGTTCTGGATCGGCGCCGGGATCGACCTCGCGCTGCTCATGTTCCTGACGCCGCTGCTTTTCATTCTCGCCGGCGTCGATTCCGGCGCCGTGCGGGATTTCTTCCTGCGCGCGCTCGTCGGATTCAGGATCGGCGGCGTCTTCGTTTCGCTGACGGATATCTTTTTCGCGATCGCGGCCTTTGTCGGAATTCTCTTCCTGACGAGGCTCCTGCAAGGCGGCCTTCAGCGCGGACCGCTCGCGCATTCGCGGATCGACCCGGGGATAAAGAACTCGCTGACGACGCTGTTCGGCTACGCGGGGCTGATTGTCGCCGTCCTCATCGCTCTCGGCTTCCTCGGCGTCAACCTCACCAATCTCGCGCTCATCGCCGGCGCCTTGTCTGTCGGCATCGGTTTCGGCCTGCAGTCGATCGTCAATAATTTCGTTTCGGGACTCATTCTGCTTTTCGAACGTCCGATCAAGGTCGGCGACTGGATCGTAACGGCGTCAGGCGAGGGCATCGTCAAGAAGATCAGCGTGCGTTCGACCGAACTCGAAACCTTCGACCGGTCGGCGATCATCATCCCGAATTCCGAACTGGTCGCCTCGACGGTGACCAACTGGACCCACAAGAGCGCGCTCGGCCGGATTCGCGTCGCGGTCGGGGTCGCTTACGATTCCGATCCGGAACTCGTGCGCGAGATTTTGCTGAAATGCGCGAACGACCACCCGCTGGTCGTGCGCTATCCGGAGCCGTTTGTCGTTTGGGACGATTTCGGCGCGTCTTCGCTCAATTTCGAGATCCGCGCCTTTCTGAGCGATATCGCCAAGGGATTGCAGGTGCGGACGGATCTGCGCTTCGCGATCTTCAAGGCGTTCAAGGAACAGGGCGTTGAAATTCCCTTTCCGCAGCAGGATATTCACATCAAGTCGGACGCCCGGGCGAACGGGCCCGCGCAGAAAGCCCGCGCGCCGCACAAGGGCGCCGCCGCGCCGGCGAATGAGCCGGAAGATTTCGAAGGGCCGGAAGACGATTGACGCCAGGGGATTGAGCGATGCTTGACCTTCGCCCGAACTGCGAATGCTGCGACAGGGATTTGCCGCCGGACGCCGACGCGCGGATATGCTCGTTCGAGTGCACCTTCTGCGCGGATTGCGCCGAAACCGCGCTGCGAGGCGCATGCCCGAATTGCGGCGGAAACCTCGTCGCCCGTCCGATCCGTCCGGCCGCTCTCCTGGTGAAATATCCGCCTTCGAAGAACCGGGTCGTCAAGGAAGGCGGCTGCGGCGCATGAGATATGTGTTCGAGCCGCCGGAACAGCCCTCGGCGCCAGTGCTCGGCGGCGGCGAATTTCCGGTGCGCCGCATTTTCTGCATCGGCAGGAACTACGCGGACCACGTTCGCGAGATGGGCGGCGATCCGAAATCGGATCCCCCGGTCTTTTTCACAAAGCCGGCGGACGCCGTCGTCGGCACGGGATCGGTCATTCCCTATCCGCAATCGACGTCGAACCTTCATTACGAGGGCGAACTCGTCATCGCGCTGAAAGCGGGCGGAAGGAACCTGTCCACGCGGGAAGAGGCGGGCGCCCTGATCTTCGGTCAGGCTGCGGGGTGCGACCTGACGCGCCGCGATCTTCAGGCTGCGGCGAAAAAGGCGGGCGGGCCCTGGGACGCCGCCAAGGCGTTCGACAACGCCGCGCCGATCGGCCTCATCGCGCGCATTGAGGATTTTCCGCCGCATCTGTTCGATGACGCCCGTCTTGTTCTCAAGGTCAACGGCGAGGAAAGGCAGAACGCGCCGCTGCGCGACATGATCTGGACGGTTCCCGAGATCATCATGTCGCTTTCGCAGCTCTTTGACCTCAAGGCCGGCGATCTCATATTCACCGGGACGCCCGACGGCGTCGGTCCGCTGGTCAGCGAAGACCGCGTTGAAGTGACCGTCGGGCCGCTGCCGCCGCTGGAATTCGCAATCGGTTGAGGGGAACGCCGCAATGATCGACACGCACGGCGCGGTCTACGTCGAAGAGCAGAGTCTCTCGCCGCGCCTTCTCGCCTTCATCGTGTTCGCCGCGGGGATTGCGGGCCTTGGCGTTTACGCCGCAGCCGGCGACGGGCCGGCGGCGAGCGCCGGGCCTCTTGCGGTTCTTGCGGCGATGATCGCGGTCGTGATCGTGTTCAGGACCTTCAACCTTACGACGACGGTCGAAAACGACGGCGTGCGCGTAAAGGGCATGTGGGTCGTCAACCGCCTGATCCGCTTCGACGAGATCTCGTCAGCCGAAAAGCGCGAATACCGGCCGATTGCCGAATATGGCGGCTGGGGCTATCGCATCGGCCCTTCCGGCAAGGCCTATAACGCGCAGGGAAACGAAGGCGTGCAGCTTGTCCTAAAGAACGGCGGACGGGTCCTGATCGGGTCGCAGCGCGCGGATGAGCTCGCCGGACTGATCGCTTCACGTCTTCGCGGATAGGATCATGACATCATCCAAAAGAGAGCGTTACGCCGAGATCGGCGCTGAAATCGCGGCCGTTCTCGAAGGCGAAGGCAATCTCGTCGCGCGCATGGCGACGGTCGCCAACATGCTGCATCACGCTTTCGACCATTATTTCTGGACCGGTTTTTATCTCGTCGATCCGGAAAAGGAGCGCGAACTCGTCATCGGGCCTTATCAGGGAACGCTCGGCTGTCTGCGCATTCCGTTCGACAGGGGGGTGTGCGGGGCCTGTGCGACGCGGCGCGAGACAATCATCGTGCCGGACGTGCACGCATTTCCGGGTCATATCGCCTGCGACTCGCGGTCGGAATCGGAGATCGTCGTCCCGGTGTTTGACAGGCTGGGCGCGCTTTTCGCCGTTTTCGACGTCGACAGCGACC
>CALKYG010000160.1 GCA_938003575.1 uncultured Alphaproteobacteria bacterium | reverse complement strand
TTACGGCTGGGCTATGTATCGCGGCGGCCGCGCGGCCGAAGGCGTCGCGGCGCTGGAAAAGGCGGCGGCGGCGGCGCCGGCGCTCGCCGATGCGCGCTATCATCTCGGCGTCGCGCTGATCGACTCCGGCGAGACCGCGCGCGGACGCTCCGAACTTGAGGCCGCGATCGCGGCTCCCGGCGCCGACCCGCGCATCGTCGCCGCCGCGCGCCGGAAACTGGACGGATCGAAACAATAAAGACGTTCGGGGGGAGCTTCCCCGCGCGCAAGTGGGATCATGTACGAAGATTTCTACGGCCTTAAGGAAAAGCCGTTCTCGATCCAGCCTGACCCGTCGTTCCTTTACTGGGGACGCGGGCATCGGCTTGCTTACGCCATGCTTGAATACGGCGTGGTCAACCGGGCCGGGATTTCGGTCGTCACCGGCGAAGTCGGCTGCGGAAAGACGACGCTCATTCATCGCCTGCTCGAACAATTGTCCGACACGCACACGATTGCGCTCCTGTCGAACATTCAGCCTGGACGCGGCGATCTTCTGAGCTGGGTGCTCATGGGATTCGGCGAGCCGTTCGCCGGCAAGAATCACGTCGAAATGTTCGCGCAGCTGCAGTCGTTCTTCATAAGCGAATACGCCAAGGGAAAACGCGTCGTCCTCATCATTGACGAGGCGCAGAATCTGTCGGCGGACATGCTCGAAGAGCTGCGGATGCTGTCAAACATCAACGCGGGCAAGGATCAGCTGCTGCAGCTCATTCTCGTCGGCCAGCCCCAATTGAAAGATATTCTGTCGCGGCCCGACATGCTGCAGCTCGCGCAGCGCGTCGGATCGGATTTTCATCTGACGCCGCTGACGCGGGAAGAAGTCCGCGCCTATATCGATACGCGCCTTTCGATCGCCGGCGCGCAGAGAAACATCTTCGAAACGGATGCGATGGACCTCATCGCGGAGCATTCGCGCGGCGTGCCGCGCGTCATCAATACGATCGCCGATACGGCCCTCGTCTATGCTTTTTCGGCGCAGCAGGAGACGGTCGGCGCTGACATCGTCCGAAGCGTCATACGCGACAAACTGGATTACGGCGTCTTTGGTTTGGCGAGCAGTCCGGACCTCAAGCTCGCTGAGGAAGATCCCCGCCGACGCGCCGCCGGCTTCCCGACCGAGGAGCCGCACGTCAAGCCGATGTCGGTCTCTCTCAATTTGAGCGAGACGTTCAGGGTGCGTGCGGAGCCGCATTTCAGCGCGGCGTCTCTCCATGATGCGGAGCGCGATGCGGCGACCGCCCCAAGGCCCGCCGTCCGCAGGCCGCCCGCGGGACCAGCCGAGACGGGTGCGCCGGCCCGGCGCGCTGAGGAACCGGCGGTCGCCGCCGCCCCCGCTGCGTCCGCAAATTCGGTTGCTGCGAGTGAAATTGGAATCGTCATAATCAACGCGGACGAGAAGCTTGCGTTGACGGCGCGTTCTGCGCCTGACGGGGCCATTGTCGTCGCGACGGCGCTCGCCGGCGGCCGCGGCGCCGACGCGGCGAGGGCTTGCGGCGTCGACCTCGTCGAGATCGACCCGGCGGGCTTCACTCCCGGCCGTGCGCGCAATGCCGGCTATCGTCGGCTGAAGAAGCTCGCGCCCCAGCTGAAGTTCGTTCAGTTTGTCGAGTCCGGCGTTGAAATCGACCCCGACTGGGTCGCTGTCGCTGTGCGATTCATGAACCGGAGGCCTGAAGTCGCTGCGCTTGAGGGCGCAACGATCTATCGCTCCGCATCCGGAAAGACCTTCGCGGGGGAATCGGGGCGGTGGTCGAGCGAAGACGGCGAACTGCAGGCGGCCGGACGGAACGCCTTCTTTCGCGCCGACGCCTTCGAGGCGGCCGGCGGGTTTCGCGGCGACATCGTCGCCGACGAGACGGCTGATTTGTGCATCCGCCTTCGGCGGCGGGGCGCGCATGTGTGGCGCTCCGAAGAACCGATGGCGGTGGTCGACCAGAGCGATTCATCTTTTTCGGCGTGGCGCCGGCGCGCTGTCGAAGACGGGTATTTATATGCTGCGGGCGCCGCGCTGCACGGCGCGCCCCCTGAAAAATACTGCGTCAGGGAGCAGACCCGCGCCGTCATCTGGGGCGCGGCCTTTCCGGTCGCCGTCTTCATTTCCGCGATCACGGGCGGAATCGCGATGGCGCTCCTGCCGCATGGCGTCAACCCGTTCGTCTTCTCCCTCAGCATCTTGGCGGCGGGCGGGCTCGTCTACGGCCTTAAAGTCTTCGCCGCCGCCGCCGCAAACGGCCTGTTCAAGGCGGCCTCATGGACAAACGGCGCAAAGGCGACGTTGCGCCACTTCTATGAGTATGCAGGCGTCGCCCGCTATTGGTTCTCGTCGCGCAAGGGCGCAAAAGCGTGACCGGCGCCGCCGGTCCCCGCAAGCAATGGGACAAGAAGCCCGCGACATGAAGATCGCCTATCTGGTCAATCAATATCCCTCGATCAGCCATTCATTCATCAGGCGGGAGATCGAGGCGCTGGAGCGCGCCGGCGTTGAAGTCGCCCGCTTCACCGTTCGATCGTCGGCACACGGAGGAATAGCCGGCGAGGACCGGCGCGAAGCGGCGCTGACGCGGCGCATTGTCGGCGCTGCGCCCGCGGCGCTCGCCTCAGCGATCGCTCAAAGCCTGCTGACGCGTCCCGCCGCTTCGGCCGGCGCGGTCGCCAAGGCGCTGAAATTCGGCGCCCGATCGGAATCCGGCCTCTTGCGCCATGCTTTTTACGCCGCAGAGGCGCTGGCTCTCGCCGGCTGGATGCGCCGCGAGGGCCTTCGCCACGTTCATGCGCATTTCGGGACGAATTCGGCGACCGTTGCGATGCTCGCCGCAAGGGCGGCGGGCGCGACTTTCAGCATGACGGTGCATGGCCCGGAGGAGTTCGACAAGCCGACGCTCATCGCCCTGCCCGAGAAAATAAAGTCGGCGAAATTCGTCGCCGCCGTTTCGAGTTTCGGCGTGAGCCAGCTGAGGCGGCTCGCTGCGCCCGAATACTGGAAGCGAATCCGGATCGTTCCGTGCGGCGTCGAGAAGGAGTTTTATGCGGGGGCGGTTCGCGAAGCGCCCGCTGAGGCCCGTTTTGTCTGCGTCGGCCGGCTTTGCGAACAGAAAGGCCAGCTGACGCTCATAGAGGCGGCGGCCGAGGTCAAGCGTCGCGGCGGAAAGTTTCACCTCACCCTTGTCGGCGACGGCGCCATGCGGGGCGACATCGAGGCGGCTGTCGCGGCGAACGGCCTTGAAGCCGATGTCACGCTCGCGGGCTGGAAAACGCCCGCGGAGGTGCGCGCTGAAATCGAGGCCTCGCGCGCTTTCATCCTGCCGAGCTACGCCGAGGGACTCCCCGTTTCAATCATGGAGGCGATGGTTCTTGAGCGGCCCGTCATCAGCACTTTTGTCGCCGGCATTCCCGAGCTTGTCATCCCGGGTGAAACGGGGTGGCTGGCGCCGGCGGCGGACGCGCGGCGGCTCGCCGACGCGATGATGGCGGCGATCGCCGCAAGCCCTGACCGCATTCGTGACATGGGCCGCGCCGGCAGAGACCGCGCAATCGAGCGGCACGATATCGACAGGAGCGCGAGGATTCTGAAATCGCTTTTCGAGGAAGCCATGCAGGGAGCGCAGAGCTGATGCTTTCTGTTCTGAATCTCCTGCTCCTGTCCGCCGCAATCTGCTCCTTTGCGGCGTCGCTTTTTCTCCTTGTCGAAGTGACGGCTTCCATCGGCGTGAACGCGCCGCCGCCGCCGCCTGACAGGCCGCGCGGACGCATCGGGGTGGTCATTCCGGCGCACAACGAGCAGGAGGCGGTCGCCGCAACCGTTGCGGCGGTTCGCGCGCAGCTTCGCGACATCGACTCCATAATCGTCGTCGCCGATAATTGCGATGATGAGACCGCGGCCCGCGCGCGTCCAGCCGGCGCCGACGCCATCGAACGCGACGACCGCCTTAAATGCGGGAAGGGTTATGCGCTTCAGTTCGGCGTCGACCATCTGCGGGGATCGCCGCCGGAAACGGTTGTCTTCATTGACGCCGATTGCCGTCCGGCGCCGGGCGCGATTGAAAGGATCGCGGCCCGCGCCGCTTACCTCCAGCGGCCGGTGCAGGCGCTTTATCTGATGAATGCGCCCGACGCCGCCGGGCCGAAAGGCGCCGTTTCGGCGTTCGCCTGGCTCGTGATGAACCGTGTGCGGATGACGGGCCTGCAGCAGCTCGCGCGCGTCACCCGTCTCACCGGGTCCGGCATGGCGTTCCCCTGGAGCATAATCAGCTCGGCGGACCTTGCGAGCGGCGAGATCGTCGAGGATCTGGCCCTGACGATCAGGATGATCGACGCCGGCGCGCCGCCCTTTCTCGATCTCGGCGCTCTCGTGACGAGCGATCTCGCCGAGAGCGAGAAGGGCGCGACGACGCAGCGCGCGCGGTGGGAGCACGGATCGCTGCGCATGGCGGCCCGCACGGCGCCGAAGCTCTTCATGAAAGGCCTCGGCGGCGACGCGGCCTCGCTCGCCCTGGCGTTCGATATTGCGGTTCCTCCGTTGACATTGCTTGCGGCGTCGACCGTGACGATCATGGCGGCCTCGGCGGTCGCGGCGCTTTTCGGCGCCGGCGGCGCGTTCTGGATCGCGCTGTGGTCGCTGGTTCTTTTGGCCGCCGCTGTCGCAATCTCGTGGTCGCTATACGGGCGCGACGTCCTGCCGCCGCGCCGTCTGTCGGCGCTCGGCGCGTATCTGCTCGGAAAACTGCGCGTCTATGGCGCGGAAGGGCGCCGATCGGCGAAGCGGTGGACTCGAACGGATCGAGGCGGCGAATGAAAGCCCCGAGAATCGGCGTCGTCGCCATCGGCCGCAATGAAGGCGATCGGCTGATCGCCTGCCTGCAATCGCTGCGCGGCGCCGCCGCCGTCGTCTATGTCGATTCAGGCTCGACCGACGGCAGCGCGGAAGCCGCGGAGCGGATGGGCGCCGCCGTTGTAAGGCTGGACATGTCGACGCCGTTCACCGCGGCGCGCGCGAGAAACGCCGGTGCGCTGAGCGGCTCGCTCAGCGATGCGGACTATATCCAGTTCATCGACGGCGACTGCACGCTCGACGCCGACTGGCTTGAAAAAGGCGCAGCCTGTCTTGCCGCCGATCCGCGCGTCGCCGTCGTCTGCGGCCGCCGCCGCGAGAGACGTCCGGATGAGAGCATCTACAACCGCCTTTGCGATATCGAATGGGATACGCCCCTGGGCGAAGCCGTCGCATGCGGCGGCGACGCGCTGATGCGGACGCAGGCGCTGAAGGATGTCGGCTTTTATAATGAGAGTCTCGTCGCCGGCGAGGAGCCAGAACTGTGTCTTCGTCTGCGCGAGCGAGGATGGAAAATTCTCCGCATCGACGCCGAGATGACTCTGCACGACGCGGCGATGACGAAATTCAGCCAGTGGTGGACGCGCGCAAAGCGGGCCGGTCACGCCTATGCGGAGATTTCCTCGCTGCACCGGCGCTCGCCGATGCGCATATGGCGGCGGGAAATGCTGCGCGCGCTCGCCTGGTCTTCACTTGCGCCGGCCTCGATCGTCCTCGCCGCAGTCGCAGACCCGATTTTCCTGACGCTCCTCATCGCATATCCCGCCCAGGTCGCCCGCCTATGCCAATCCGCATACGGACGGCTGGGCGGCGATGCGCTCCCATGGGCGGCGTTGACGGTGCTCGGGAAGTTCGCCGAATCGCTCGGCATCCTCAGCTTTTTCGCGAACCGAATCAGGGGGCGCCGGGCGGGTCTTTTTGAGTACAAGTAAAGCCGGCCCGAACGGACGAAACCCCATTCATCAATATTAATTTGTGGAAACCCCAGCGCGCGGCCGCGCCTGCGCAGCCGCTTCGATCGCTGTCTTTCGCCGCCCGAATCAGGACGGTCGGCGCTGCGAGCCGGCGCGGCGTAAACAATTGGCGGCTGCCCGGCGCGGCTCGCTCTTGTGCGGGCGCCTGCCGCACGTTTTTGATTTGCAACGGTTTTTC
>CALKYG010000159.1 GCA_938003575.1 uncultured Alphaproteobacteria bacterium | reverse complement strand
CCCAGGCCGCCAACGAAAACTAGACCGGCCGTGACAATTAGTTTCTGTCCTGAAATAAAGCCGACGACGCCGAGAAACACCGCCGCCACGACAGATCCAATGTAAAATTCCCGAGCCCCGAAGGCGAGGCCTGCCTGTTCGAGCTTCTGTTCCAGCGTTACGCGCTTCTTGGCTTTTTTGACTTCTTTGTTCTTATTGTCGATCTTCGACAGCGCCTCAGACACCTTGCGCCGGCGGTCCTTGTTTTCTTTTTCGGACGCCGCAGTCGCGCTCGCGCGTCTGGCATTCTTCTTGGACTCGAGCGCGGTAAGACGCTTCTTCGCCTTGTCATTCTTGGACGGCGCGAGAACAACAAAGCAAAGCGCGCCGAAGCCGACAACGCCGAGAACGACCGTTATGAGCAGCTGCTGGTCCATTTAACTCTTTACTCGGCGGCGGCGTCGAGCGCTTCGGCCAACGCCTCTTCCATTCCGTAATACTTCGCACGATCCCAGAACGCTGGGCGCGCGATTCCAGTCGAACGATGACGCCCGACAAGCTTTCCGTTCTCGTCTTCGCCGGTCACTTCATAGACGAAGAGATCCTGCGTGATGATGGTGTCGCCTTCGGTGCCCAGAACTTCGGTGATATGAGTAATGCGGCGCGAACCATCGCGAAGGCGCGCCGCCTGGATAATGACGTCGATTGAACCGACGATCATTTCGCGGATGGTTTTTGACGGAAGGTTGTATCCTCCCATCGTAATCATCGACTCGATGCGCTGTAGCGCTTCGCGCGGGCTGTTGGCGTGCAGCGTGCCCATCGAACCATCGTGACCTGTGTTCATAGCCTGCAAAAGGTCAAATGCCTCAGGACCGCGAACCTCGCCAACGATGATGCGTTCTGGGCGCATGCGCAGGCAGTTCTTGACAAGGTCCCGCATCGTCACTTCGCCCTGCCCTTCAAGATTCGGCGGGCGTGTTTCGAGGCGAACTACGTGCGGCTGCTGCAGTTGCAGTTCGGCGGCGTCTTCGCAGGTGATGACGCGTTCATCAAGTTCGATGAAACCCGTCATGCAGTTCAGCAAAGTCGTCTTACCTGAGCCCGTACCGCCTGAGATGAGCGTATTGATCCGGCAAGCGCCGACGACTTCGAGCACCTTTGCGCCTTCCGGCGAAATCGAGCCGAAATTGACAAGATCCTGAATGCGAAGCTTGTCCTTTTTGAACTTACGAATAGTGAGCGCTGCGCCGTCGATCGACAGCGGCGGAGCGATGACGTTGACGCGGGAGCCGTCGGGCAGGCGCGCGTCGCAAATCGGCGAGGCTTCGTCGACGCGGCGACCGACCTGGCTCACGATACGCTGGCATATATTCATCAGCTGTGCATTGTCGCGGAAGCGGACGTTCGTGAGCTGAATTTTGCCGCCAACTTCGATGAAGACGCGATTGGCGCCGTTGACCATGATGTCAGCGATGTCGTCGCGCGCTAGCAACGGCTCAAGCGGGCCGTAACCGAGAACATCGTTGCAGATGTCCTGAAGCAGCGCTTCCTGCTCGGCGATCGACATTTGCACATTTTTGATCGAGATGATCTCGTTGACGATGTCCCGGATCTCCTCGGCCGCCGACTCGGTGTCGAGCTGCGCGAGCTGCGACAGGTCGATCGTGTCGATCAGCGCGTTAAAGATCGTCGTCTTGGTCTGAAAATACTCATCGGTGCGACCGCCGATTTCGATCGGCTGCGCTTTGGCGACAGCATTCACGCGCGGCGGCGGCGCGCTGGACCCGACCTTTTTGGCGCCCGCCGGCGCGGCCGAGGCCGCGGGCTTGCCGACCGATTTCGGCGCGGGCGCCTTCGCCTTCACGGGCGTCGCCTGCGCCGGAGCGTCAACCTCTGCGGTTCTGCGTCCAAACATCGCTCATCCTATTTCTTCTTCAGAAGGCCGGCGAGACTGAACCGGCTTTTTTTGGCTGCCGCTTGGGTCCGGCCAAGCACCAGGGACGTCAGGTCTCGAATGTTTTGAGCGGTCTTCGTCTTCGCGCCGACTTCGAGAATCGGCGAGGCGTTGGTCGCGGCTGTATGGAACAGCTGCGGCTCCCAATTGAATACGATCGAAGGCTTCAACCCCACGTGCTCGGCATATTGCTCCGGTTGTACGGACGATACCTTCGGATCGAACTGGTTGATGACAAGCATTGGCGGGGCGTCATTTGGCCGGGCGCCGGAAATAATATCGACGAGATTCTTGGTGTTGCGGAAAGCGGCAAGGTCCGCTGTCGCCGTAATGACGATCTGGTCGGCGGTTTGCAGAAGCCGCTTCGACCAAGCCGTCCAGACATGCGGAACGTCGACAATAATCGTCGGGGCCGCACCGCGCACGACGTCGATCACTGTCTCAAAGGCCTGGTCATCGATATCGTAGTCGCGATCGAGGAGATTCGGCGCAGTAAAGAGACTCAAGTGATCGGTGTGTTTTTGAAGCAAGCGATCCAGAAGGACATCATCAAGCCGCTCCGGCGATGCGAGCGCTTCAATAAGCCCTGACGTCGGGTCCTGTTCAAAGTCGAGGCTCGCCGTGCCGAACGGCAGGTCGAGATCGAGAATGACCGTGTCGCTCTGCATTTCTTCAGCCGCGCACCAGGCGACATTGTGCGCGAGTGTCGATGAGCCAGATCCGCCGCGCGCGCCGACAAATGCGATGGTGCGGCCGATCGGCGGCGCCGACGGATCTATATAAAGCGTTGCTATCGACTTGATGATTTGCAACGGAGAACGGGGTCGGACGATATAATCGCTGATCCCCTGCCGCATCAGCTCCCGATAAAGGCCGATATCATTCGCACGGCCGATAATGATAACCTTGGTCGATGGGTCGCAAACTTCGGCGAGTTCACCGAGCTGTGCAAAGAGTTCCGGACCGCCGTCCAGCGTCTCAACAATGATAAGGTTGGGCGTCGCCGCTGTCTGGAAATGATCGACCGCCTTGACGAGCCCTCCCATGTGAACGGTGAGGTGCGTCTTCGAAAGTCGGCGATCGACAGCCGCACGCTCAAGCAGTGCGGTCGTGTCAGGCGTTTCGCAGAAAGCGTGGATCGAGATGCGGGGCACTGGGCGATGATCGTCGCCGTCGTCGCCAAATTCTGCGACCTCGAATGTTTTATCGTCGGCAAGCGCGACGGACTGAGTCTTTGGCGGCTCGGGCGGGGCCGGCCGCTCTGCTCTCTGAGCCGCGAGCGGAGCCGGACTCGACGGCGTCTGTTTCGCAGCCGGCTGCGGTTCCGGCGCAGGTTCCGGCTCAAAGCTGAAATCGTCGACATCGCTGACGCCAAGCTCGTCGGCGAGGAGCTCGTCTTCACTGAAGTCCTCTTCTCCAAGCGCTGCAAGCTCTTCGTCGGAGAGCTCGTCGTCGAGCCAGACGTCGTCTTCGTCCGTCTGCTGCCGATCGGCCGGCGTGTACCGAACCTTGGACGCCTTCAGCGGACCGCCGTCCGGCCCGAGGCTCGCCGCCGCGTTCGCCGCACCTTCTTCATCATGCGCAAAATCGAACGCTTCTGTTGAGGTCTTCCTCATTTCAAACTCCCTCCAGGCGCCGTCTGACCCCGATACTTCACTTACTGATCCGCTACCTGAGATTTGATTTCGCTGTTAGACTGACTTGATGTATCTTCGCCCTTGCGGAATTTCGTGACGCCGCGGATACGCGTCGCTGAATCAGGCGACGTCATGTCGGCCGGCGCAATAAGATCGTGTGGGTCTCCAATCATCGCCGCAAGATTGTTTTGTGTGGCGCATCCGAAATTCGGCGAGCGCATGTTGCGGTAATCGCGCTCACGCATTCCCTCCCAAATGCCGCAGGCGCTCGGCGTCGCGACATAATGCGTATAGGAGAGGATGACGTCGCGCGCGTCGCCGCTGCGATAGTCGGCTTCGACAATTGACGACAGTGGAACGCCGTGGCGGTTGAGAAAATCGCGCACGCCGGCCGCGTCGGCGCCGCTCGGCGTCGTCACCGTTAGCGCGCCGTGTCCATTGTTCATATAAGAGTCTGCGAATGCACGGAGCCGCGCTTCGTCAAGCGACGAAAGCGTACCGCCGTTTTCGGCGAGCGTCATCGTAACCGTCTGACTATCAACGGCGATCGGATGCTCTTCCGCAACCGTCAGAGCTTGTTCGTGCCCGTTGAACTGCGCGGCGCAACCGACTGTCGACAAAACCGCAGCAGCCAGGAGAATGTTTTTCGTGATGGCCGTCATGTGCGTCCCCTTAATCGAGAATGAAGCCCATGGGACCTTGCAGCGTCTTCTCTTCAACGCCGGCGCCCGAAAGGCCGTAGGTTGCGGCGAGATTGCCCATCATGATCGTTTGCATGTCGCTCGCCGCCACGAAGCCCTTTACGGGATCGGATAGTTTCGACTCGTGGGTCGGGTCGACTAGATAGGGCGTCACGATGATAACGAGTTCAGTTTCCGAATTCGCATAGTCGCGGCTGCGAAAGAGCTGCCCGAGCACGGCGAGGTCCTTGAGATACGGGATGCCCTGTACGGTCTGGCGCATATTCTCCTGAAGGAGACCCGCCATCACGAGGCTGCCGCCCGAA
>CALKYG010000158.1 GCA_938003575.1 uncultured Alphaproteobacteria bacterium | reverse complement strand
GGTGCGGACATGCGCCCGCGCCCGGTTGCGCTCAGCTGGCCCCTCTTCGGAAGAAGAGCCTGTCACAGCGACCCACGCGTTCCCGCAAAGGAGGCGTCTCGCCTCATTCTCATCTGAAAAAGGCTGCGGGCTATTCGACCAGATCGCGCCGTCGCCGCGCATCAGGGGATCCATGTAGGGCCACTCAAATGTTGAGGCCATCGCGACCGGACGAATATCCGGCGGCGGCGCTGACGGTTCATCTGCCGGCGGCGGCGGCGCCGGTTCCTCCACGATCGGCGCGGGCTCGACCGGGACGGCGATCGGCGGCCCCGCGTCAGCGACGCAGCGCAATGCGAAAAAAAGCAGGATGAGCGCGAGGGCGATCAAGACAAGCGGCGCGGCCTTCGGAAAGCCCCTTCGCCGGAAACTCGGGTCGTCATCCTCCTCCGGTGCGATGAAAGCGAGAAAGGCGGCGGCGACCCCTAAAGCGCCGAAGACGACGGCGCCCCACGCGGCGAGGAAACAGACCAGCGAGAACGGCGCCCGGCTGGCGAGCAGCAGCGGAAGCAGGTCATGGGGGCGCGCCTGCGCGAATGACGCGACGATGAAGCAGCCCGCGCCCAAGAGGACCGCGGCGAACACACTGGCGAGCAGCGCCCTGACCGGCGTCATAATCGTCCTACCCCTCGCGCTGGCGCAATGGTTAACAGCCGGCAGCGCGATTTCAAGGCGCACCCTCGACAAGCGGACGCTGGACCGTTACGCCTCGCCGCCGAAATCGAGGAGTCGCCCATGCGCCCATCCGGCCGCAGTTTTAACGAGATGCGCGTCGTCAGCCTCGAAGTCGGCGTTTCCAAGCATGCGGAAGGATCTTGTCTCGTCAAATTCGGCGACACCCACGTGCTTTGTACGGCGACGTGGGACGAAATGACTCCGCCCTGGCTGAGGGGGCAGGGGCGCGGCTGGGTGACTGCGGAATACGGGATGCTGCCCCGTTCAACCAATGAACGCATGAAGCGGGAGGCCAAGGGCGGCCAATCGGGCCGGACGCAGGAGATTCAGAGGCTTGTTGGGCGCGCGCTGAGGGCGGTTGTCGATCTGAAAGCGCTTGGCGAACGGCAGATCCTCTTAGACTGCGACGTCATTCAAGCAGATGGCGGCACCAGGACCGCCTCGATCACCGGAGCCTGGGTCGCGCTCGAACAATGTTGCCGCTGGGCGGTCTCGAACGGGATTATTAAGTCGAACCCTGTAACCGACACCGTCGCCGCGGTTTCGTGCGGGATCGTCAATGGAGCGCCTGCGCTTGATCTCGACTACGCCGAGGACTCAACCGCCGACACAGACGCCAATTTCGTCATTACCGGCAGGGGCGGCCTCGTCGAGGTGCAGGGGACGGCCGAAGGCGCCCCGTTTTCAGATGAACAGTTTCTGGCTCTGCTTGCACTGGCGCGCGCAGGCTGCGCCGAATTGTCAGGCTTTCAGAAGACCGCCCTTTCGGCCTAGCCGGAACTGCAGGCAAAGAAAAGACTGTTACGGAAGCGGAACAATAGGTCATTTCAAGCGGAACGCTCTTGAAATAAGCCTTATGCGATCCAACCTATTCAAAAGTTCGCATATATGCAGCTTTGCAAGTTTGAATTCATAGAGGTCATCGATGCCGGGCCGAACTCTTCTCGCACGTGAGCTTTCCGCCCTCCTTAAAGCGATCGCGCACCCGGACCGGGTCCGCATCATTGAGGAGTTGAAGGGCGGCGCCCTCGATGTGACCGCACTGTCCGAACGCCTCGACGTTCCCGCTACCCGGATTTCGCAGCATCTGTCGCTTCTCAAGGCGCAACGTCTCGTCGAGGAGCGCCGCGACGGCCGCCACCATCATTACAGCCTCGCCGAGCGTGAACTCGCCGTATGGCTGCTGGACGGCGTCAAATTCATCGAACACCGCGCCGAGGCCGATATCGCCGCCCAAAAAGTCATTGAAGCCGCCAAGAAGATCTGGCGCGCGGAAAAAGCCGAAACCGCAAATTAGCCCCCGCCTTAAAAGGAGAACCCGCATGGACAAGATCGCCGCCGGCGTCGTGAAATTCCAACAGGAAGCCTATGAAGAGCGACGCGACCTTTTCGCCAAACTCGCTGACGGCCAGTCGCCCGAAGCGCTGTTCATCACCTGCTCCGACAGCCGTATCGACCCCAATTTGCTGACGCAGACGCAGCCGGGCGAACTCTTCATCTGCCGCAACGCCGGCAACATCGTTCCGCCGCACACGAACAATACGGGCGCCATGACAGCGTCAATCGAGTTTGCGGTCGGCGCACTCAAGGTCCCGCACATCATCGTCTGCGGACACTCGGAATGCGGAGCGATGAAGGGGGCGATGAACCCCGATGGTCTTGATGATTTTCCTCACGTCAAGGAGTGGCTCGGGTTCGCCCGCGCCGCTGCGCTGGTGACGAAGCGCAAGGGCGCGGCGCTCGACGATAAGGACAAGCTGGACATGCTAATTCGGGAAAACGTGCTGTTGCAGCTGGCGCACCTGAAAACACATCCTTATGTCGCGCTGCAGCTGGCGGCCGGCGAGACCGAATTGCACGGCTGGGTCTATGATATTCGGTCAGGAGAAGTTCTCGCTTACGACGAGCGGGCGAATGCGTTCATCCCAGTCGCCGAGCATTATCAAAAGCCCGTCGGAATGGCGCTCCACGCCCATCACAATCAGACGCGCGCCCAGTAAGATTGGAATACGGAGCTTTAGATGAGTATTGCACGCTCGAATGCCGCGGGTGAACGCGGGTTGATCAGTGGATGGTTCGATTTCGGAAACCTGCGGGGCGATCTCCTTGGCGGCGTCACCGCCGGCGTCGTCGCATTGCCCTTGGCGCTGGCGTTCGGCGAAGCGTCGGGAGCAGGTCCGATCGCCGGACTTTGGGGCGCGATTTTTGTCGGATTCTTCGCGGCTCTTTTTGGAGGAACGGGAGCGCAGGTTTCGGGACCTACGGGGCCGATGGTCGTCGTCTTCGCAGGCGTCTTCGCGTCGCTGTCGGGCGATCCAAAGCTCGTATTCGCCGCAGTCGTTCTTGCGGGCCTTCTCCAGATCGTTATGGGCGTCTTCCGGCTCGGCGATTACATTCGGCTTGTTCCGTACCCGGTTGTTTCCGGATTCATGAGCGGAATCGGCGTCATCATCATCGCTCTGCAGGTCTCACGCCTGTTCGGTCATGAACCGGAGGGCGGCGGCACCATTCCCGCCCTTGCGGCCATACCCGGATCGGTCGCCGACCCGGTTTTCGCCGCCGTTCTCGTCGGGGCGATTGCGCTCGCGACCGTTTTCTTGTGGCCGAAGCGCTGGGGCAAGATCGTGCCGGGCGCGCTCGCCGCGCTCGTCATCGGGACGCTGGTCAGCCTCGCCGTTCCCGGCGCGCCGGTTCTCGGTGACATTCCAACCGGGTTCCCCGCTTTTGGGCTTCCCTCGTTCACCGCCGAAACGCTGCCGGTCGTACTTGAAGCTGCGATCATTCTTGCGGTTCTCGGATCGATCGACAGCTTGTTGACCTCGCTTGTCGCGGACAACATGACCGGCACTCGCCACAAGTCGAATATTGAGCTCGTCGGACAGGGCGTAGGGAACACCGTCGCCGGGCTGTTCGGCGCCATTCCCGGCGCCGGCGCGACGATGCGAACGGTCGTCAATATTCGTTCGGGCGGCGGCACGCGCCTTTCCGGCATGACGCATGCGCTTTTGCTGTTCGGCGTCGTCGTCTCGCTGGCGCCGCTTGCCGAGAAGATCCCGCATGCGGTCCTCGCGGGCATTCTGGTGAAGGTTGGCTATGACATTATCGACTGGGCCTATATTCGCCGCGCCCATAAGGGTCCGCGCTGGGACCTCGTGTTGATGGCGCTCGTGCTCGGCCTCACGGTCTTCGTCGATCTCATCACCGCGGTGGCTGTCGGCGTCGTTCTGGCCGCTCTCGCCTTCGTCAAGCAGATTGCCGACATCCAGATCGCCGCCCTGCGCGACGGCGACAAATCGGCCTTCTCGCCCGAAGAGCGTCAGCTGCTCGACCGCGCCAACGGCAAAGTCGCCTTGTTCGATTTCGCAGGCGGGCCGTTGAGTTTCGGCGCCGCCGCTGATCTCGGACACCATATCCGCGAAAAGGCGAAGGACGGCATGGCGTCAATCGTGCTCGATTTCAGCCGTGTGCCGACGATCGATCTGTCCGCCGCACGTGCGATTGATACGATTGCGATGGATGCGCGGCAGGCCGGGCGGAAAGTCTTTGTGACCGGCATGAACGGGAAAGTGGCGGCGACCCTCGCGGCGCTCGGCGCCGACGCCCACCTTCCGGATGAGAAGGAACATTACCCGACGCGCCTCGCCGCCCTTCGCAAGGCCGTCGGGGTCGCCGAGGCGCCCATCGATACGCGCGCAGAGCAGCCGTCCGCCGGTCCCTCGGCGACGGGCGCCTGGTTCCGGCTCAAGGCCTGATCCGCCCCTAGCCTGAATAAGGAACGCGCCCGGCCCGCACCGGGCGCGTTTCCGTCTGGGAGAGGGCGACGCATTGTCCGCCCCCCCCGGCTTGCGTCATGGTCGGGCGAATACAGGCGGCGGACGGATCAATGACCATTGCGGCGGAGAGAGATCCTTCGGATGTCGAGGCGCTCGCGCTCGGCAAGCATATGGTCGACATCCTCATCGAAGAGCGTGCACGGAATCTCATCCAGTCGCCGCTATGGCCAATCTACCGCGCCGTTCTTTATCCGCTGCTGAAGGAACCCAAGGCGAAAAGGATGGCGGACGCGATCGCCGGCCTTCCAGGTCGTGACGCCATGGCCTTTGTGAGCAGCATCCTTTCGATCGACGTTCGCACGGAGGGACTTGAGCTTGTGCCGGCGGCCGGTCGGGTCATCATCGCCTCCGTTCATCCGACCGGAATCGCCGACGGCGTTGCGATGTATGACGCCCTGAAAGACAAGAGGCCTGACCTTTGCTTCTTCGCCAATCGCGACGCGATACGCGTTGCGCCTCGCCTCGCCGACCTTGTCATTCCGGTCGAATGGGTGATGGAGAAAAGAACGCGGCGAAGAAGCCGGGAAACGCTATTTGAGACGAAAAAAGCCTTCAGCGACGAGCGCTGCGTCGTGCTGTTTCCATCCGGACGGCTCGCTTACATGGACGAGAACAGGAGGCTCGTCGAACGCGAATGGCTGACATCGGTCGCAATTCTGGCCCGCAAATACGATTGCCCTATCGTTCCAGCGCATATTACGGCCAGAAATTCATGGCTCTATTATTGGTTCTGGAAGCTCAACACGGAACTGAGGGACATAACCCTCTTCAATGAGCTGCTGAACAAACGGGGCAAGCGTTTCGACATCAAATTCGGCCATTTGATTCCTCCCCTGGACCTTGAGGGCGATCCCGTCGAGGTGACGAAAGCGCTGCGCGATCACGCCTCCTTTGACGTGCCGGCGGGGGCGCGCTGGGTCCCATTGCCCGAGCGCATGCGGTCGCTGTTGTAGGTTAACTCGAGGAAGACGTCTTCAAGATCGGCCTCGACCGTCGTTAGGTCCTTGATCCTTACGCCCGCCTCCTGCAGGCGCTCAATGATCGACGAAACGTCGCACATGCTCGGCTGGTAGGGGATCGCGATCTTTCCGTCGCTCCTCAGGTCAGCCGAGAAGGGATCAAGCCTCGGCGCCGCGGTAAGAGTCTCCGCCGGGGTCACCAGCAATGTCTTCGAGTCGAATGTCGACAGCAGTTTCGGCGTCGGTTCGCAAGCGACGACCTCGCCTTGATGGATGATCGCGATCTGGTCGCAGAGCTCCTGCGCTTCCTCCAGATAATGCGTTGTCAGGACGATCGTGACGCCTCCGGCGTGCAGATCCGCCACGTAATCCCAAAGCTGCTTTCTCAGCTCAATGTCGACCCCTGCCGTCGGCTCGTCGAGAATGAGGATCGGCGGCGCATGCACCATCGCCTTGGCGACGAGAAGGCGCCGCTTCATGCCGCCCGACAGCATTCTGACATAGGCGTTCGCCTTGTCCTCCAGGCCGAGCGCAGAGAGTATCTCTATCGTCCGGCGTTCTGATTTCGGGACGCCGTAAAGACCTGCCTGGATGTCGAGCGCCTCTTTCGGCGTGAAAAAGACATCCATGTTGATCTCCTGAGGGACGACGCCGATCGACGCGCGCGCCTGGCGCGGGTTCCGGTCGATGTCGAATCCCCAGACGCGGACATTGCCGGCTGTCTTGGTGACGAGGCCCGCGAGGATGTTGATGAACGTCGATTTGCCTGCGCCGTTCGGCCCCAACAGGCCGAAGATCGAGCCGACGGGGATGTCGAGGTCGAGACCTTTCAAGGCCTCCTTTGCGGGGGATTTTTTTGTCGCCGCATAAACCTTGCGCAATCCGCGCGCGCAGATGGCGGCTTCTCTGTTCGGCATGGAGCTCCCAGCGTTTTCGGCGCAAAGATACCATGTCGCCTGCGAGCCCGGTCAACCGCCCGCTGCAACAGATTTGCTCACCCTTGACTTAGTCCGACGCGAATCGGAAATGGCTTTGCCGAAATCATGACCCCGGACGACAATATGACCAATCCGACCTCGAAAGCGCCTGAACCCGATGTCGTTTATGTCGACAAGCGCCGCGTCGCTTGCGACGGGGGCGGCGGCGCCCTCGGCCATCCGATGGTCTGGTATTCGCTGGACGACGGCGAAGCCGAATGCGGATATTGCGACCGCAAATTCGTCTACGACCCGGAAAAGTCAAAGCGCTAGCCGCCGCTCCTCGCCAGTTTGAGGAGGTCTTTCGCCTTCGGCGGCGCGGATTGAAGGATGGCCGCGCGGAAGATCCTGCCCATGAAGCGGGCGAGGACGATTGCAAAAGCGAGCATGAGGCAGGTGGCGCCCACGATTTCCAGGATCGGCGGATCGGCGGCGACGCGCATCATGACGGCGTACGGCGTATAAATCGGAATCCAGGTAAGGATCGAGGCGACAAGTCCGTTCGGGTTCTGGAAGACCATCAGCATGAAGGGCAGAGGCGCAAAGACGATCAGCATCACCGGACCCAGATAGCTCTGGGCGTCCTGCAGGGAATTTGAAACGGCGCCGATTGCAAGGAATATCATCGCAAAAATCGCATAGGCGCATAAGAAATAGAAAAGGTAGATCGGCAGGAACCAAGAATTGAAGAGAACGTCGGCAAGCGTTTCGATCATGTCGCCGCCGCCGCCTGTTAGCGCCAGCGCAAGCCCGCCGAGCCCGAAAACCGTCGGCATGGTGAGCCCGACTGCGGCGATTCCGATCAGCTTGCCGAGCATCAGCTGGTTCGCCGTCACAGAAGACAATAGAATCTCGATGATCTTGTTCGATCGCTCCTCGATTGTGTTGGTCAGGAGAAGATTGCCGACGCCGAAGACGACGACGAGAAGCATATAGGTCATCGCTGCAGGAATGACGGCGGACCGAAACCGGTCAGAGTCTTCCAGTTCGCCTCCGCCCTCCACCTTGTCCGGCCTGTAGGCCTTTACCGGCGCATCGACTTCCGCGAGCGCGTCGAGCTGTTCTGGCGTCAGACCGAAGCTGGCCGACAATTCGCGGCGCGCAGTCGAAGAAAGCGCACGCGAAACGGCAATCTCCAGCGACGGATCCGTGAGATTGTTGCTCCAGAACTGCGCTTCCTCGCCGTCTTCGCCGCCGGTGTAGCCCGAAGGGATGAGAACGGCGGCGAACAAGCCGCCGCCAGCGCCGGGATAGGGCCGTTGTCCGACAAGGTAGGGACGCAACAAAGAGGCCGCTTCATCGAGCCCGGCGGCGCGCCGCACGTCCTCAGACAGTTCAAGACGCCTGATCTGCTCCTTCGGCGCCGCAAAGGCCGGAAAGCCCTTCTTCAGGTAGCCGGCCGCTGTCGCCTTCGCGGCGTCGACGCCGCCGGCCGCAAAAAAAGCGTCCTGCCGAGCCTGCGTCAGCGCGTCGGGCGCAAACGGGTAGGGCAGATCTTCGGGTCTCAGCTTCGACTTGTCGAGCGCGATTTCCGCATAGGCGTCCCACGCGGAGACCACGGCGTACTCGCCTCGCTCCCTGATCTCGCGATCGATTGCATCGGCGTAGCCGCCCGCCTCGTCGAAAACGACAAAGTGGCGTACCGGCTTAGACTTCTCGAGCAGGCCCATCGCTGCGCCGCCGAGACCGATCAATAGCGGGAATGAGACGAGAAAAATCAGGAAGCCGCGGGAGAGCACATATTGCTTGTACTCCCGCCAGGCGATGCGAAAAACAGGATTCAAGCCGCATTCTCCGTCAGGGTTCCACCCGGCGCCTCAGCGTCCGCGCCGACAAGTTCGACAAAGATGTCGTGCAGCGATGCGTTGGTGTTTTCAAAACGCGACAGGTGCATGCCGGCGTCGAACGCCGCGCGCAGTATCGTGTTCGGATCGACGCCCCGCGCAAGCTCAATGGCGAAGCTCGGGTCTTCCCCGTCCCGCGCCGGGATGGATTCAACCCGCATGACGCCCTGTGCGGCCGATATCGGCGCAATCGGGTCTCGCGTGCGGATCAGAAGACGCGGCGGATACTTCGACCGTGCTTCGTCGAGTGTTCCTTCAAAGCGCTTCATGCCTTTCGCCATGATCAGAAAGCGGTCGCACAAGCGTTCGGCGTGTTGCATCGTATGAGTTGAAAAAATGATTGTGCGGCCCTGATCGCGCAATTCGCCAATCAGTTTTTCAAGCGTCGCCTGATTGATCGGATCAAGGCCAGTGAACGGCTCATCCAGGATGAGAAGCTCCGGCTCATGCGCGATCGTCGCGAGCAGCTGGACCTTTTGCGCCATGCCTTTCGAGAGCGACTCGTTTTTCGAGCGCGCGAATTCGCCAAGGCCGAAGCGTTCCAGCAGCGCGAACGCACGCGTCTTCGCAGTCCTGGCCGGCACGCCCCGCAGGCTGGCGAAATAGGCGATCGTTTCAGCCGCTTTCATTTTGCGATAGAGCCCGCGCTCCTCAGGAAGGTAGCCAATGCGCCGGCGCACGGGAATCGCAGAAGGCGATCCGAGCACTGTGATCCGCCCGGAGGTCGGCGGAATGATGTCGAGGATCATGCGCAGAGTTGTCGTCTTGCCGGCGCCGTTCGGGCCGAGAAAGCCGAATATTTCGCCTTTGTTGACGCTGAATGAGAGATTGTCGACAGCGGGAAATGCGCCGAAGCGTTTGACGACGCTTTCAAGAACGAGCGGCTTCTCGGTCATCAGTCCATTTCCATGTCCAGGCGCCGGACGATGCGTCGAACCGCTTTAATAAACCGTTCATAAAGAAATGGTGAGCGGCGCAAATGTCGGATCGCGGATTGCTTCGGCGCGGGCGTCACCAGGCTCCCGTATTCGGCATCGACGCCCACGGCTCTTCGGGTGCAAGCCGTTCGCCCTTCTGCAGGAGTTCGATCGAAATTCCATCAGGCGAACGTATGAACGCCATATGGCCGTCGCGCGGCGGGCGATTGATGACGACGCCCGCATGCATCAGCTTCTGACAGAGCGCGTAAATGTCGTCGACGCGATAGGCGATATGGCCGAAATTGCGCCCGCCCGAAATCTCCTCCCGATCCCAATTCCAGGTGAGCTCGACGAGCGGAGCCTTGTTCGCCGCCGCAGCGGCGGCGTCGCCGGAAGCTGCAAGAAAAACGAGCGTGAACCGGCCTTTCTCGTTCTCGATCCTGCTGACTTCGATGAGCCCGAGCTTCTCGCAGTAAAAATCGAGCGACGCATCGAGGTCGCTGACGCGGACCATCGTATGGAGATACTCCATGGCTCAGCCTTTCGCCTTCTCGGCTAGTATTTCGTCACGCAGATAGCCTGGGCGCCGCAAATGAAACCGCCGCATTGCGAAGAATACGATCGCGAGCCAGACGAAGATCAGCCCAAAATAATAATAGAACTTCACGACATCCTGTACGTAGTAAAGCGCGATCGTCTCCTGATCGTCGCGGGAAACGCCGGCAATCGACCCTTCGACAGGGATGCTTCTCGCAATCTGGCGAGCGTCGGCCGACACGCCGATCGAATCTAGTCCCCACGCCGCCGCGGCGAGCAGGCCGAATGTGATCGGAAGCGCTGCAACGAAGGCGGCGGCGATTGCGAGCGCGTATTTGGGAAATCGCGGAAAATGAACACGGCGGAAAATTGCGTGAAATTTCTCCTCGTCCAGTCCGTCAATCAGATCGGGATCCGCTGTCTTGAGGCGATTCCACTCATAGGCGGCGCTCTCGTCGATGTCAGCTTCAGTGCGGCGCACCCACCAGATGAACCACAGCGTTGCGAGCGCGACCGCGCCGGCGAGGACCATCAACAGTTCGGTCATGCGCCTGGCGCCTCGCTGCGCTGTACGCAAGAGAGAGCAAGGGCGAGAGCCTTGCCGAATTCCATTCTCTCATCAGGCGAAAGGAATGAGCCGAGAATGAGGGACCGTCCCTTGCTTACAACCCTGACGCGCGCCTCATGCTCATCGGGATTATCAATAACGACCCTCGCCCAAAAAGGCTCGAGCCTCCAGCGGGACTCGTGGCCCGACGGCAACACGCGCGACACCTGCATGTCTCCTCGCGAAACGCGCACGCGTTCGTGAAGCCGGCCTTGGCGATAGGAGATTTTGAAGGCCAGCCAGACCAGAAAGACATCGAGCCCGCAAAAGCCGATCACCGGCCATGCGCCGATCGAAAAAAAATAGACGCCGAAAAGCAGATTCGCGGCTATCACGATCATCATGACCGCGACGAAGCCGGCGTTGGGCAGGGACCGGTTGGGGTACAGCACGGCGTCGAATTCAGCTCCGACGCCGCTTGCCGCGGGCGGAAGCGCGAGCGCGCGCCCTTTTTCATCGGGCGGCATGTCTTCGAATATGCGGGCAACGGCCATGGCCGGATCATAGCGGCTCGCCGGATGCGCGTCACGGCGACCGTTTGACATTCGCGGGCCGAGAGGCGATTTCCCGTCCGCTGGAGGGCCCGGTCGGCATGGCGAGAATGACGCGCGAGACAGCGGCGACTATCTTCAGGCGTCTTGCGGAAGCGACGCCCGAGCCGCGAACGGAGCTCCATTACAAAAACGACTTCACGCTTCTCGTCGCTGTCGTCCTGTCGGCCCAGGCGACTGACGCCGGCGTGAACAGGGCGACGCCTGCTTTGTTCGCCGCCGCGGACTCGCCGGAGAAAATGGCGGCGCTCGGCGAGGAGAAAGTCGGCGCCTATATCAAGACAATCGGTCTTTGGCGCGCCAAAGCGAAGAATATAGTCGCGCTCTCTAAAAAGCTGGTCGAGGAATATGGCGGCAAGGTGCCCGCGGACCGCGAAGCGCTTGAACAATTGCCGGGCGTCGGACGGAAAACAGCGAACGTCGTCTGCAACGTCGCCTTCGGCCAGCCGACGATAGCGGTCGATACGCACATTTTCCGGGTCTCGAACCGCACCGGCCTCGCGCCTGGAAAAACCCCGCTCGCCGTCGAAAGGGGGCTTGAGAAGATCACGCCGCATGAATTTCTCGCTGGCGCGCATCACTGGCTGATCCTGCATGGCCGCTATATCTGCAAGGCACGCACGCCGGAGTGCTGGAGATGCGTGATCGCCGATCTCTGCGCACAAAAGGACAAAACGCCGCCGCCCGCCGCCAGAAAGGCGACGCCGAAAAGAAAGGCAAAGGGAAAAGCGTCAAAACGCCTTGCGGCGAGGCCGAAATTGCGGAAAGCGAAGACGAGCAAGGAAATAAGAGAGATATGACCGCCCCCGACCGGCTTATTGTGGCGCTTGACCTTCCGACAGCGGACGATGCGCGGAAAATGGTCGCGCGCCTTGGCGATGCGGCCGCGATTTACAAGATAGGCTATCAGCTGATGCCCGTCGGCGGCATCGAGCTCGCGCGGGAAATAGGCGCTGCGGGCAAGAAGGTGTTTCTCGATTTCAAGTTTCACGACATCAGCGCGACGGTCGAACGCGGCGTGGCTAGCATCGTAAAGCTCGGCGGCGATTTTCTCACCGTCCACGCGGAACCCGACGTCCTCAAGGGTGCGGTCGAAGGGCGGGGCGGCGATCAGCGGCTGAAAATTCTCGGCGTCACGGTGTTGACCAGCCTTAGCCAGGAAAATCTTGCGGAATGCGGGATTACGATGAGTCTTGAAGACCTGGTCCTCAGGCGCGCTGAATTCGCCGCCAAGGCGGGCGCCGACGGTGTTGTCGCTTCCGCCCGGGAGGCCGGGGCGATCCGCAAGAGATTTGGCGATGCCCTCCTGATTGTGACCCCGGGCGTCCGCCCCGCCGGAGCCGCTCTTGACGACCAGAAGCGGGTCGTGACCCCGGCCGCCGCGATCCGCGCCGGCGCCAGCTGCCTCGTCGTCGGACGCCCGATTCTCGCCGCCGCGGATCCGGCCGCCGCCGCCCGGGCGATCCAGTCTGAAATCGCGTCCGCGATTTAGCGGGTGAATTCGACGCTGCCGCGGGGTAAAGTTCAAATACGCCATCGGGAACCCCGGATGTTCGACGACGCCCGCCGCCCGCCGATCGTTCGCCTGCGCCGCCTTTCGCACGGTGAGGGTCTATCGCCGCCCGCCTATGAGACCGCGGGCGCCGCAGGGTGCGACCTTCGCGCCGCGCTTGACGATGATGCGCCGCTGACGTTGAAGCCGGGCGAGCGCGCTCTGGTGCCGACGGGATTTTCCATGGCGCTCCCTGAAGGATGGGAGGCGCAGATTCGCCCGCGCTCCGGCCTTGCCGCGAAATTCGGGATCACCTGTCTCAATTCGCCGGGAACGATCGACGCCGACTATCGCGGCGAGGTGAAGGTGATCCTCATTAATCATGGGGCAGACGAATTCGTGATAAAGCGCGGCGAACGCATCGCGCAAATGGTGATCGCTCCGGTCTGGCAGGCGCGGTTTGAGCTGTCGGAGAGCCTCGACGAAACCGCACGCGGAGAGGGAGGCTTCGGCTCTACAGGACGATGAATATCGGCGATCTGCTGACGACCGGACTTCGCAATGCGTTCATCGTGATTGGATTTGTCTGCATATTCGCCGGCCTGATCGTCCGCGAGTCTGGCCAGACCAATCGCGGCCTCGGCATGGCGCTCGTCGTCGTCGGCGCGACGATGATTGCGGTTGCGACGCTCGGACGGCTTTTGAATTTGTGGTGACCTCGCTCCATGCTGAACGCTGACGCGCGCGAGCGCTATATTCGCCATATCCTGCTGAAGGAAGTCGGCGCGCAGGGACAACAGAAACTGCTCGCCGCGCGCGCGCTTATCGTCGGGGCCGGCGGCCTCGGCAGCCCGATCCTGCAATATCTTGCGGCGGCGGGTGTCGGCGTTATCGGCATAGCGGATGACGACGCCGTTTCGCTTTCAAACCTTCAGCGCCAGACGATTTATCGTGATGAAGACGTCGGCGCCCCAAAGACGGCGCGCGCGCGCGAGTTCGCGAGATCGCTCAATCCGGAAATCAGAATTGTCGCTCACAATGAACGGATTGACGCCGAAAATGCATCCGATCGGATTTCCGCCTATGACATCGTCATTGACGGCGTCGACAATTTCGAGACTCGTCACGCGCTCAACACCGCCTGCATCGCCGCGAAGAAGCCGCTTGTCTCGGCGGCGATCGGGCGTTTTGAGGGACAGCTCTCGGTCTTCAAACCATGGGCCGGCCCGGATTTTCCCTGTTATCGGTGTTTCGTCCCTGAAGCGCCGCCGCTGGAGGAACGGATCAACTGCGCCGAGGAAGGCGTTCTCGGGCCGCTTGCCGGAGTGATCGGGTCGATGGCGGCGCTGGAGACGATCAAGGAAATCCTGACAATCGGCGACAGCCTCGCCGGCCGGCTTGTCCTTTATGACGGATTGGCCGCCAAAATGCGGACCGTCAGCCTTCCCCGCGATCCTGAATGCGCGGACTGTTCGAGCCTCGAGCGCCGAAACGGTTGAAGGACCAAATTTGCGGTCGATCAGTCCTTAAGCGTCAGGACGACGACCTCACCCGGCGCAACCGCGACCTTCGTTTCGGAGAACGTCGGTTTTCTGAGTTTCGGACGAACATTGTTTGAAAAGATAAACGGCTCTTTCGGTTTGCCGATCGCATTGCGGTTTAGCTTGCCGTCGCCGTTCTCGTCGTAATAGGCGACAAAGGCGTAATCGCCGGGCTTGATATCGTCCAGCGTGACAAGGGCGACGCCGTCATGATTGACGGACGCATCCAGTTTCGCCTTCGCGTTTTCGAGAAAGTTCGCCTCGTCGTCATAAACCGCGACGCGGACATGTCCGCCTGCCGGCGCAAAGTCGGAGCGCACCGCCAGGACGACCGCGCCGTCGTTCGAGTATCTCGTATGCCAGTTCGGCATCGGCGCGCTGTCGGCCGACGCAGCGCCAAGGCCGAGCGCCGCCGTCCCCGCAACAAACCGCGCAATTGTCCCGATCCTGCCCACGCTTAACCTATACGAAACCCTACGCCACGCGACGACGCCGCCCCACGCGACGCCATTTCGCCAATTTTCGGAAAGAAAGGTTCAAATCAACTTAAAATCGCGTGTTTTCCGGTCACGCCCGCGCGATCTGCGGGGGGCGTTACGCGAATGCAACGCCCCGATACATGAAGCCGGCAAATTTCGGCGCCCCGACGGCGTAACCGCAGTCGGCGTAGTCGATTGCAAAGCCGGCTTCCCGGATGAGGGAGACCGGGTCCCGGTTCAGGTTGCACCCGCCGGAGAGCC
>CALKYG010000157.1 GCA_938003575.1 uncultured Alphaproteobacteria bacterium | reverse complement strand
CGGCCTTTGCGCAGGTTTCCTTGCGGACGAGCGCATTAAAGCGCGGCGCGAGGTCGCCTTCGCGCATTTTCGGATATTTCCGCCACAGCGCCTCAGCGGTCATCAGCCCGAGAACGCGGTCGCCAAGGAATTCCAGTCGTTCAAGATCGCCGATCTTCGATGTCGCCGCCAGCGAAGAATGCGTAAGCGCGCGCTTCAAAAGGCTTTGGTCGGCGAACCGATGGCCGATCCGTTCCTGCAGCGCGGCAAGCCCTTTTGCGCTCATTTCACCGGATCAAGAATTCGTCCGTAGCGGACCGCGAAGGGCCAATTCCAGATTTCCCAGAAGCGGGCGCGGTCGCCGTCGACGGAGAAAAAGATCCGCTCGGCGCGGCCGACAATGTCGTCGAGCGCCACATAACCGACCTGGCTTTCGACCCTGCTGTCCTGGCTCTGGTCGCGATTGTCGCCCATCATGAAATAATGACCCTCGGGCACGCGGTACGGGCCGACGAAATCGAGGTTTCCTTCGTCGCCGTGACACTCCTGCACAATATAGGCGACCCCGTTCGGCAGCGTCTCGCGATAGCGCGGCGCCTGCGTATGCCTGAAATGGTCGCAGTCGGTGTCGAACATGCCGACGAACTCTTTCTTCACCGGCTCTCCATTGATGTGAAGCCGGCCGCCGATCATCCTGATTTCATCGCCCGGAAGCCCGATGACGCGCTTGATGTAATCCTTGTTCCCGTCCTTGCGCGCCTTGAACACGACGATCTCGCCGCGGTCCGGGCCGCGTCCGGACAGGATGCGGCCATGCATGTTCATCCGCGTGAACGGATAGACGAGCGACGCGCGCGAATAGCCGTAAGTCGGCTTAGAAACGAAAAGAAAATCGCCGACCTCAAGGGTCGGCTTCATCGAGCCTGAGGGAATGTTGAACGGCTGGAAAATGACGATGCGCAGGACGAGCGCGATCGCCACGGCGTAAAAGACCGTCTTGGCGAGGTCCCACGCCTCCTCCGCCGGCGACATTTCAGGGCGGGCCGCCTCATCCGGCGCCTTTTCGTCCCCCGATTTCCCGAATTTCAGATTGCCGAGCTTGAAATCAAACGCCATTGGTACCGGTTCCCCTGCTCTCTTGCGGCTTGCCCTTATGCCGGGTTTTGAGCCGCGGGCCGAGCGTAGATGATCACGATCGCCTGGGCCAAGGGGAACTCGTCCGTAATGGTC
>CALKYG010000156.1 GCA_938003575.1 uncultured Alphaproteobacteria bacterium | reverse complement strand
TCTTCCTCCCGCATGGCGCCAGAACCGGCACGGCGAGGATTGACCAGAATGCAATATACGGACGCTGACACCGCCGGCGACATCAAGACGGGGCAGATCAAAATCCACCGGCCGGAGGATTTCGAAGGCATGCGGAAAGCCGGCCGCCTCGCCGCCGAGTGCCTTGACATGATCGCCGCCCATGTGAAGCCGGGCGTAACCACCGCGCACCTCGATGATCTCATCCGGGAGTTCGTGCTGTCGTCCGGCGCCCTTTCCGCGACGATCGGCTATCGCGGCTACCGGCATGCGAGCTGCATTTCCCTGAACCACGTCATTTGCCATGGCATCCCCTCCGATAAGGCTGTCAAGGATGGCGACATCATGAATATCGACGTCACCGTGATTGTCGACGGTTGGCATGGAGATACAAGCCGGATGTACTGGGCGGGCGAGCCGAAAGTGAAGGCCCGGCGCCTGGTCGATGCTACATACGAAGCCTTAATGAAAGGGATCGAGGCGACAAGGCCCGGCAACACTCTGCGCGATATCGGCCGCGCTATCCAGGCCCATGCCGAGAGTCAAGGGTTTTCGGTCGTCCGTGATTTCTGCGGCCACGGACTCGGTCGCGTTTTCCACGATGCGCCCAATATTGTTCACTATGCGGAATATCGCGACCGTTTCGGCGTGCATCGCGCGCCGGATATTGAACTCAAGCCCGGCATGTTCTTCACGATTGAGCCCATGATCAATGAAGGAAAGCCGGAAGTGAAGCTGCTCAAGGACAACTGGACCGCCGTATCTCGCGACAAGTCGCTGTCCGCTCAGTTTGAACACTCGGTCGGCGTCACCGAAACGGGCGTTGAAATCTTCACCAAGTCGCCCGCGGGACTCGACCGACCGCCCTATTCCGCATGACGCTGAAAGAAGAGGCGCCGGAAAATCACGCCGAGGGGCATCGCAGGCGGCTTCGCGAGCGCTTCGTTCGCGCCGGCGTCGATGCAGTTCAGGATTATGAGCTTCTCGAACTTATCCTCTTTCGCGCCATTCCGCGCAAAGACATAAAGCCGCTCGCCAAAAAAGTGATCGGGGCGTTCGGCGGCCTCGCGCCGGCGCTCGCGGCGCCGATTGATCGTCTTGTCGAAATAAAAGGCGTTACAAAAGCTGCGGCGATCGAAATGAAGATCGTGCACGCAGCCTCCATCAAGATGGTGCAGGCGCGCATCCTCGACCGGCCGGTGATTTCGTCATGGAGCGACCTCCTTGCCTATTGCCGCGCGGCGATGGCTGACGAGAAAACCGAACTTTTCCGTATCCTTTTCCTCGACAAGAAGAATACGCTCATCGCGGACGAAGTGCAGCAGAAGGGCACCGTCGATCACACGCCGGTTTATCCGCGCGAAGTCGTGAGACGCGCACTGGAAATCGGCGCCTCCGCGGTCATTCTCGTACACAATCACCCGTCCGGCGACCCGACGCCCTCGCGCGCGGATATCGAGATGACGAATCAGATTCAAAAGGCCGCCGCCGCACTTAATATTCGCGTGCATGACCATCTCGTCATCGGCCACAAGTCAGAGGTGAGCTTTAAGGGACTTGGGCTGCTCTAGTGACGAGCGAGACAGCCCTCGATGTGGAACCGGCGAGCGCGCGCCGCTCATCCCGCCGGAAACAGACAAGGTTTTATCTCGCCATGGGCGCGATCGGCGTTCTCGCCGCGCTTTTCGGCTTTGCGAAGACATTCATCGCGCCGGTCGCCGCCGGGACGTTCAAGGCGCCGTCGATCATTTATGTTCATGGCGCCTTCGCATTCGCCTGGGTCCTTGTCTTCGCCGCGCAGCCGCTACTCATCAGGTGTCGCAAACACCGCGAACACCGCCAGCTCGGCATGATTGGCTTCATCGCCGCCGCCGGCTTCACCCTCACCGCGTTTCCGGTCGGCGCCTTTGCGACCGCGCGCGATGTCGCCGCAGGCGGCGGCGAGACCGCCATTTCCTCAATCGTCGGAACCTACACCGCCGCGCTCATCTTTTTCGGATTGGTCGCGGCGGGCGCGGCGACGCGCAAGACGCCGGAAACGCACAAGCGCTTCATGCTGCTGGCGTCGATCGCGCTTCTCTGGCCCGCATGGTTCCGCTTTCGCCATTATTTTCCCGGCGTGCCGCGCCCGGACATTTTCTTCGCCATCATCCTCGCCGACAGTTTCATTATCATCGCGGCGGCGCGTGATTACCTGAACATGAAGCGCGTTCACCCGGTCTGGCTCTATTTCGGAACCGCGCTCATTCTCGAGCAATCGCTCGAAGTCATGATGTTCGACTCGCCGCCCTGGCGCGCCGTCGCCCATGTTCTTTACGAAATTTTTGGGCCATAAGAGTTTCATGCCCCGCATCATCACCATCACCCCGAACCCGACCTATGACTTCGCCGTCGATGCGGCAAAGGTCGAGCCAAATCGCAAGCTTCGCTGCGTCAATCCGGAAAGCCATCCGGGCGGCGGCGGGCTCAATGTCGCGCGCGCGGCGACGCGATTGGGCGCCGAGACGCTAGCGATATTCACGACCGGCGGCCTTTACGGCGCAGCGCTGAAGGGCCTCGTCGCTGAGGAACATGTTCCAATGCGCGCCGTACATGTCGCCGGCGAAACGCGTCTCGCCTTTCATGTTCGCGATGCGGCGAGCGGGGATGAGTATCGCTTCAACCTGCCGGGATCGGAATTGTCTCACTCAGAACGTCAGGCCCTGCTCGACGCTGTCGCTGAAGAAACGCGCGCCGGCGATTTCGTCGTCGGTTCGGGAAGTCTGCCGCCGATGCAGGGAGAAGATGCGCAACCGACATTCTGGGCGGACGCGGCGCGCATCGCCAAATCGAAGGGCGGGCGCTTCGTACTCGACTCGATCAGCGGTCTCGACGCCGCGCTTGCTGAAGGCATTTTTCTTCTCCGCCACAACGAGCATGAATATCAAGCGCTCGCCGGCAAGGCGCTGCAATGGCCCGATGAAATAGCGGCATTTGCGAAGAGCCTTGTCGCCAGGGGCGCGGCGGAGCGCATCGTCATCACCCATGGCGGCGACGGCTCCGTCATGGCGACAAAAGACGACGCAGTGTTCACCCCGGTCTTCCCGGTGCGGGCGCACTCGGCCGTCGGCGCCGGCGACAGTTTCGTAGCGGGGCTCATCGTCGCTCTCATGCGCGGGTGGTGCGACGCGAACGCGCTCCGTTACGCGTCCGCCTGCGCCGCAGCGACCCGTCTGTCGAGCGGCACATCGCTGTTCAAAAAAGAGGACGTCGAAAATCTCTACCAATCGGGGAAATGACCCAAGCGATTTTTGGCTCTCGCCGCAGGAACTGTTGTTTCGTTGGCGCCGGCTGAGTCGATGACGATAATCCTTACTCATGTGACGATCATCGACGGCGCGCCGCAGATCAATTCTTACGGCTTGTCAGCGGAAGATGCGCAGGCCGCGAACTAATCGAAATCCGGCAGGCGCTTTTGCATATAGGCCGTCGCCGCCGCCATGAATTCCGGCGATTTCAGCTGTTCGTTGAACACTGCGCCCTCCTTTTTCATGCGCACGAATATTTCGCCGCGATTCGAGCGCACAAGGCGTTTCGTTTGCAGCATGGCGTTCGGCGCCTGCGCAGCGACGACGCCGGCGATCTTTCGACATTCGTCCATGAGCGAAGACGCCGGAAAAACCCGCGAGATGAGACCCGCCGAGAGCGCTTCCGTCGCGTTCAGCACCCGGCCGGCGATAAAGATATCGTTAGCCCACGCGTTTCCGACCGTCATCGGCAGCAGAAGCGATGACCCCGCTTCCGGCACGACGCCGACATGCGGGAACGGCGACCGGAATGTCGCCGCCTCGCTCGCATAGACGAGATCGCAATGAAGCAGCATGGTCAGGCCGACGCCGATCGCCGGGCCGTTCACAGCCGCCATGACCGGTTTGTCGCAATTGACGATGTTCTCAAGAAAGCGAACCACCGGCGGCTTGCCCTCCGGCATGCCGGCGGCGAAATCGCCGACATCATTACCAGAAGTGAAGAACTCGCCCTCGCCGGTGATGATGACGCAGCGGATCTGTGAGTTCGCGTGAGCCTCAGCGAGTCCGTCCGCCAATGCGGAATACATTGTGTGCGTGAGCGCGTTCTTCTTATCCGGGCGACTGATTGTCAGAGCGAGGACGCGGCCTTCGCGTGCGATCTTGATGTGATCAGTCATTTGCGCGGAATGCTCCTCCAGCCTCCTGCGCCACTATCCCATTGACGTCTTTCCATCAAGCGGCCAGCACATCGGAACGGTCAGACCGGCCGGTCCGGCGATCGGCTCTCCGGGAATCCGCGAAGTGTGACAATGCAGCATCGCAATAATTTGAATGGCCGTCGGACCATTTTTCTCGGCTTTACTGCGAATTTTTAGGCAAGCCGCGATGCTGAACTCCCGCTTCCTGGCGGATTCAGCCGCGGGAGCGATGCGACACCCTCCCGCTTGGCCGGATTGAGCGATTATCGGGAGAGATTCTCGCCGGCGAAATCCCAGTTCACCAGATGATCGAGAAAAGACGCGATGTAATCCGCTCGCCTGTTCTGGTAATCGAGATAATAGGCATGCTCCCAAACGTCCATGGTGATCAGCGGCGTGACGCCGTCCGTAAGAGGGGTCTGCGCATTCGACGTCGCGCGAATCTCCAGTTGGTCAGCGGCATTGACGAGCCATATCCACCCCGATCCGAACTGACTGTTGCCTGCGTCGACAAAGGCGTTTGCAAAATTATCATAACCGCCGAAGGAGCGCTCGATCAGCGTTGCGATTTCTCCCTTGGGCGGACCGCCGCCGCCCGGAGACATCGACCGCCAATAAAAATCGTGGTTCCACGCCTGTGCGGCATTGTTAAAGAGAGCTTCGTCTCGATCTTTCGCAGCACGCACGATTTCCTCAAGAGTAGCGCCGTCATAGTCGCCGCCCTCAATCAGGGCGTTCGTCTTGTCCACATAGGATCTATGATGCTTGCCGTAATGAAACGCGATCGCTTCTTTCGACAGATAAGGTTCGAGCGCCGTGCGCTCGTAAGGCAAATCGGGAAAAGGAATCATCATTCAGTCCAGAGAATTGGTTCAACGGTCACACCCCCTACATAGGCGCCGCCCTCGCCAATTCAACCTTGAATGGCTTTTTCCTCGATTTAATGCCCTATTCCGACTGACTGAATTACGACCTGACCGTCACGATCAGACGTCAGGCAGCAGAAGCTTCTGTGCGCGCCATTGTTCCACGATCCGCGAAATGAACGCCTTGTCATCGACGTCGACAGACCAACCGTCGGTGAAGCTCGCTGTCAGGCTGCGGGGCACCGACTCACGCGGGAGTGCGTCGAAGCGGATTCGCGTGGGAAGCGGCACTCCCTCGCCAACGGCGATCGCCTCGCCGAGGCCGAGCGAGGGAAGACAGGAGAGCAGGCTTGTCGACGCATCGGGAATCGCAGCGCGCAGGGCTTCCTGATCCGCCTGGTTCGCAAGTCGCATTGCAAAAATCGTGTTGCACTGGGAAAGGATCGTCGCGTCAAGTTCTGTCGGGCGCTGTGAGGCGACCCAAAGGGAAACGCCCACCTTGCGTCCTTCCTTGGCGATGCGGACAAGCGCCTTGCGCGTTGGTGCAAAGCCGACATTCTCCTTCGCCGGCGCATAACGGTGAGCATCTTCAACAATGATTGCAATCGGCGCTGCGCCGTGGCTCCAAAGCCCGAATTCGAACGCGAGCCGGGTGACAACCGAGACGATGACCTGTGCGACCTCAGCGGGAAGTCCGCCAAGCTCAATGATCGAAATCGGCGAGCCGTCGACCGGGATCCGGAAGAGCTGGCCGAGGAACTCCGCCATCGTGTCCTGAACCGTCAAGCCGCCGAACATGAAGCCGTACCGGGCGTCCTGGCTGATGCCGTGGAGTCGCGCGCGAAGACGCTTGTAGGGGCCGGTCGCTCGCGCGTTCTCGAGACTGCCCAGCGTCTTGTCGATCAGCGTCAGCAGTTCCGAAATCCTGTATGGAACCGGCGTGTCGACGGTGATGTTCGATCCCTCGCGGCGGTCGGCAAGCGCTTTGGCGGCGCCGGCGGAGTTGCCGAGATTCATTTTCTTTGCGAGTGGTATAAGGTCGGAAAGAATTTCGATTTCCTCCGCGCAATTGACCCTCCCAGGATAGAGGATCTCCACCAGTTCCTCGAACGTCAGCATCCAATATGGAAGCGTCAGGCTCGTCGTATCGAACACGACGGCGTCCTGGCCGAAACAATGCGAATACTCGTTGTGCGGATCGAGAATGACAATGTGACCGTTGTGATAGCGTTGCAACACGGACTGGAGCATCAACGTTATCGCGCATGACTTGCCCGAGCCGGTTGTGCCGAGAATGGCGCAATGGCGGGAAAAGAGATCATTGACAGAAACAGTCGCGGGAATGGCGACATCCTGTTTGACGACGCCGATTCTCACGCTCGCCGATCCGTTCGCCGCGAACAGCGCCGCGAGTTCCTCACGCGCTGCGAGCTGCACTTCGTCATGAAGCGTCGGATAGGTGGAGACGCCCCGCCGGAATCGCGCAGGCGTCTTCGCCGTCGGCTTCGTAAACTCGCCGATCAGTTCCAGCTCGATGATGCGCAGGTCCTTCCCCGCGGAATCGAGCGACGGCGCCGGGACGCTCATTGCGGAAACGAGACCGAGCACGATGCAGGTTCCGGTGTCGACGGACAAAATCGCCCCGAGCTGCGGACGGTGAACGCGGTCAAGGTCCGGGCGATCCTCGTCGAGCATCACAAGCGCGTGGCTGCCGTTCACAGATACGACCTCGCCGATCCTCAGCTTTCGCCGCAATGCTGCGGCGCGCAGCTTTTCCGCCGCCGTCACGTTTTCTACTGCCGCCTGACTCATCAACCGCTCCTCAGCGCGCGGGGATCAACCCGCAAGTTTCATATTACTCTCTTCTGCATCAGCCGCTGCGTGCGGCGCCGGCAGACTGATGCGGATGAGAGTTCCCTCTCCCACTTTCGACTTCATGGAAAACCGTCCGCCTTGCATCTCGATGAAGGTCTTGGCGATCGCAAGCCCGATACCCGGACCTGCGAACGACCGGTCGAGGCCCCGATGCTCGTCCTCAAACGCTTTCAACGCCATCTGGATCTCTTCGGCGGTCATTCCTGCGCCGCGATCGCGCACGGCGATTTCGCCCCAACCTTCATTGTTCGTGATTGCGCGCACCAGAATTCGCGAGCCCTCCGGCGAGAACTTGATCGCGGTTCGTAGGATGTGGTCGAGCGCCTGAGCGACCCGCTGTGCGTCGCCCCATCCGCCCACGGATGCGCCTTCGGATTTGATGTCAATCACGACTTTCGCCGCATCGGCCGCTATCCTGGCGCGGCCGGCCGCCTCTTCAAGCGCCAGAGAGAGGTCGATTTCGTCAGGTTCCAGGGCCACGTCGCCGCCGTCGAGCGCGGCGGCTTCAAGAAGAGTGTTGATATGACTGAGAAGCAAGTCGGCCGACTGAAGCACATAGTCAGCGTAATTATCGCGCTGCTCGGCGGTCAGTTTGTATGACTCGGCATTTTTAAGCATCGTCATAAAGCCGATGATCGCGTTTAGCGGCGTTCGCAATTCGTGGTTCATGTTGGCGAGAAATTCGGCCCGCGCCCTGATCGACATCTCAGCTTCTGCGCGCGCCGCCTTGGCGATCAGCCCGGCGCGACGCACGGCCATCGCTTCGGCCATGCCGGAAGCGAAAGCGGACATCAGTACGCTGG
>CALKYG010000155.1 GCA_938003575.1 uncultured Alphaproteobacteria bacterium | reverse complement strand
CATCTACACAAATCTTTTCACCGGCGTGCACGGCAACTACCTGAAGCCTTCAATTGTCGCTGCGGGCCTTGATCCCGACAATCTGCCGCAAAGCGATCCGTCCAGGATGGATTTCGGCTCGGGCGGAAATACCGATGCGAAGGCCTGGAAGGACATCTGGGGCTGTGGACAGGGCATCGGCGTGATCAAAAAGCGCGGTCCGGCCGGCGCCTATGTCGAACAGCTCGCGAGAGAATACGAGGCGGCGAAAAAGCGGATTTGCGGCTAGACCGGCGCCTTCACTCCGGCGGGCGACATGGTCTAGGGTCCCGGCTTCATTCGCAAGCCGGGATTTCTTCATGCGCAAGCGCCAATGCAAGATTGTTGCGACCGTCGGTCCGGCGAGTTCTTCGCCGTCGATGTTGCATCTGTTGCATCAGGCGGGCGTCGACATATTCCGTTTGAATTTCTCGCATGGCGAGCATGACAAGACAGCCCGCATCATGGAGGCGGTCCGCGAGATAAGCAGGTTGTCGCAAACGCCGATCGCCGTCTTCGCCGACCTGCAAGGACCGAAAATCCGCACCGGCGTTCTCAAAGGCGACGGGCTCGAATTCCAATACGGCGCCAGTTATCGCCTGCTGCTGGCAAGGGATGCGACGGATGGCGACGTCATTCCAATTCCGCATCCGGAAATCATCACCGTGCTTCAGCCGGGCGACGTCCTGAAACTCGACGACGGAAAACTGCAACTGACCGTGACCGGGCGCAAAGGCGAAGCCGTCGTTGCGCGCGCAGACACGCCGGGCCGCCTCTCCAACCGCAAAGGCATCAATCTTCCGGGCCGGAAACTGCCGATTTCGGCGCTGACGGAGAAAGACCGCGCCGATCTCGACCACGCGCTGATGATCGGCGTCGACTATGTCGCCCTTTCATTCGTCCAGCGCCCGGAAGATGTCGCAGAAGCGCGCGCGATCATCGGCGACAGAGCCGGGATCATCTCAAAGATCGAAAAGCCGTCGGCTGTCGAACACCTTGACGAGATCATCGCGCTTTCGGACGCGCTAATGGTCGCCCGCGGCGATCTCGGCGTCGAACTGCCGCCCGAAGACGTCCCGAACATTCAGCGCCGCATCGTCCGCGCCTGCCGCCGGGCCGGCAAGCCGGTGATTGTCGCGACGCACATGCTGGAATCGATGGTCGAATCGATCGCGCCGACGCGGGCGGAAGCTTCCGACGTTTCGACCGCCGTTTTTCAGGGAGCGGACGCTGTCATGCTCTCCGCCGAGACCGCCGTCGGACGCCATCCGCCGACCGCCGTCGCGATCATGGACCGCATCATCTCCGCGACGGAGCGGGATCCCGAATGCGCCTCTTTCAGCTCCCTCGATGATCCCGACGCCGACCACACGACCGCCGACGCCATCACGCTTTCCGCCCGACGCATCGCCGAAGTGCTCGATTGCAGGATTGCGGTCGCCTACACGAAAACCGGATCGACGGCGAAGCGCCTGTCTCGCGACCGGCCGCGCTGCTCCATTCTCGCGGCGACGCCCGATGAAAAAGTCGCGCGTCAGCTCGCGCTCTACTGGGGCGTCGCGCCGACGACAACCGACGACATTTCGCATTTCAATGAGATGCTCGACAAGGCGGAGGCCCTGTCGGTGCGGCATGGCGCGCAGAACGGCGACCGCATCATCATCATCGCCGGCTATCCGTTCGGACGGCGCGGCAAAACCAACACCCTCAAGATCAGCCGCATCGGCGCAAAAGGCGAGTAAAAGACGCCGGCGCCGCTTCTTTGCCGCAATCCAAGAGCGGATCACGCTTTCGTGTCGGGAGCGGGCCCGTTTCCGCCTGAAAATCGCCCTCCTGCATCGGCATCTTCGGGTCATGCGCGACCATGATGACGAGGCCCAATATGGCGATTGAAATCGTCGAATGCGCGGAAAGCGGGCTTCTGCTCGTTGTTCCGGAAGATTCACACGCCAAGCGCAGAGTTTTCCCGTCAGAGCCCGCGACGTCAGCCAATTGGGCTCAAGTGGAACTCTGCACGGTCACCGAAGCAGGCGAACGTGCAAATCCCGATTCGACTCTAGCTTGATGTGAATTCGCTCCGGCTTATAGTTCCCGCAGACCATTGCGAGGAATGAAGCCATGACGATCATTACGCGGCCGGTTGAGTACGCCCATGACGGCAAGACATTCGAAGGGCTCCTCGCCGCCGACGACGCAATACGGGGCAAAAAACCGGCGGTACTCATTTCCCACGCCTGGGCGGGGCGCGGCCCGGTTGAAGCGGATTACGCAGAACGCATCGCCGCACTCGGCTATGTCGGCTTCGCGCTGGATCTTTACGGAAAGGGCGTCTTTGGTGAGACGACGGAACAATGCCAAGCGTTGATGAGTCCGCTTGCCGGTGACCGCCCGTATCTGCAATCGCGGCTACTTAACGTCATCGACGTCGTCAGCAAACTTCCCGAAGTCGACGCCTCGAAAATCGCCGTCATGGGCTTTTGCTTCGGCGGGCTCTGCGCGCTTGACGTTGCGCGCGCCGGCGCAGACGTCAGGGGCGTCGCAGCGTTTCATGGACTTTTCGGCGCGCCGGGAAACACCCGGGGGAAGAAGATCAAGGCGAAAGTGATCGCGTTTCACGGCTGGGATGATCCGATGGTGAAACCCGATGACGTCAAGGCGCTCGGCGCTGAACTCACCGAAGCCGGAGCGGACTGGCAGATCCACGCCTATGGCGGGGTCATGCACGCCTTCACCAACCCTGACGCCAATGACCCTTCCTTCGGGACGGTCTACGACGAGCGCGCCGCAAAGAGGTCTTGGAATTCCTTCAAGCTGTTTCTCGAGGAATGCTTCACCTGATCAGGCGAACATGCTCCAGTCGATCGGTTTGGTTCGGTCGATATACCTGTTCGCGGTCGGCATCGGATATTTAAGGCCCGTCGCACAGTTGAACAAAATGACGCGGTCCGTTCGCGACACGCGGCCGTCGGCGAGCGCTTGACGATAGGCGGCGTAGGTCGCGGCGCCTTCCGGGCAAAGCAGCAGTCCCTCTTCCCTCGCCATTTCAGCCTGCGCCTCGACGATTTCTTCGTCATCGACCGCGATTGCAAAGCCGTGAGATTCGCGCACGGCGCGGATGATGAGAAAGTCGCCGATCGCAATCGGCACGCGAATGCCGGAGGCGATGGTCTGCGCATTCTCCCAGAGCGGCGCGTGCTCCTCACCGCGCTCCCAGGCCTTCACGATCGGCGCGCAGCCGGACGCCTGCACCGCGACCATGCGCGGCCGCTTCGCGCCGATCCAGCCGATTCTCTCCAATTCGTCGAAAGCCTTCCACATGCCGATCAGGCCGGTGCCGCCGCCGGTCGGGTAGAAGATGAGCTCCGGCAACTCCCAGCCGAACTGCTCGGCGAGCTCCAACCCCATCGTCTTCTTGCCCTCAATCCGATAGGGCTCCTTCAGGGTCGACACGTCAAACCAGCCGGCCTTTTCCTTCCCTTCGGCGACGATTTTTCCGCAATCATTGATGAGGCCGTTGACTCGGTAAACGTCGCCCCCCTGGAGGGCGATTTCCTCGACGTTCACGAGCGGCGTATCGTCCGGGCAGAAGATCGTCGAGCGCAATCCCGCGCGCGACGCGTAGGCGGCGAGCGCGGCGCCGGCGTTGCCGTTCGTCGGCATCGCAAGCCGGCGGAGGCCGAATTCCTTCGCCATGGCGACAGCAAGCGCAAGTCCCCGCGCCTTGAACGACCCGGTCGGCAGGCGCCCTTCATCCTTCACAAAGATTTCGCCGCCGCCGAGCATCTTTTCGATCCGCGATGTGCGAATGAGCGGCGTGACGACTTCGCCGAGAGTGACGCGGTTTTCAGCGTGGGTAACAGGCAGAAACTCACGATAGCGCCAAAAGCCCTCGCTTCGTTCCGACAGCGCCTCTTTGCTGATCGCTCCGGCCACCGCGTCAAGATCGTAGCGAACGAGCAGCGGCCTTCCGGCTTTCGAAAGTCCGTGAACGCGACCGGCCTCGCAGCGCTCTCCTGTCAGCGAACACTCAAGATGCGAAACGAAGCTCTCCCTCATCGCGTGGGCGGCACTATTCCTGCGCCGGCGCTTCAGCGCCGAGCTTCTTCAGAGCAGGTCCGAAATACGGGTTGAATTCCAGCGCCATGCGATAGGCCTCCTTCGCCTTGACGGCGTCCCGCTTGGCTTCATGCGCGAGGCCGATATTGTACCAGGCGACATCCACTTTCTTCAGCTCGTTGCGCAACGACGTTTCATAGTCGAGAATTGCGTCGTCATATCGGCGCATGAGGAAATGGGTGTTGCCGCGATTGAGATGGGCTTCGGCGAGCGACTCATCGCGATCAAGCGCCTTGTTGAAATCTGCGAGCGCCTCATCGAGCCTTCCCTCTCGATTGAGAATGATCCCGCGATTCACGTAGGTCGCCATCCGGTCGCGCGCGGTCATGCCGGCGCCTTTCAAAGCAGCGTCACAGGCGTCCGTGTCCGACGAGAACTGGTCTGCGGCGGCCTGGTAGCAAAGATGGGCGTCAGTCGCGCCAAAGGTGGATACCGACACCTGAGCCAAGGACGCCGAAGGAACCGACAGGCTGACGACGACGCAAGCTGCAAAATGCTTCATTGCAATCTCCTTCGTGCCCTTCCGACCGGCGGCAGCTTAGTTTGACGCAGCGTAAAACGCCATATGCCGGTTGTCGCCGCTGCGGCCGTGATCTAGTTTGCCGCGCCGCACCGACCGGGGAAAGATCATGTTGAAATCGCTGTCCGCAGTCGTCACAGGCTCCACCAGCGGCATCGGCCTCGGCGTCGCCCGCGCTCTTGCTGCTAACGGCGCTGACGTCATGCTCAACGGGTTCGGCGACAGGGGCGAAATCGAGAAGATCCGCGCCGGCGTCGAAAGGGACTGCGGCGTGAAGGCGCTCTATGACGGGGCGGACATGACCAAGCCGACCGAAATCTCCGCCATGATCGCCCATGCGGAGAAGGCATTCGGCAAGGTCGACATTCTCGTGAATAACGCCGGCATCCAGCATGTCTCTCCGATAGAGACTTTCCCGATTGAAAAATGGGACGCCATCATCGCGATCAACCTGTCCTCGTCATTCCATACCATCCGCGCGGCTTTCGGCGGCATGAAAGCGCGCAAGTTCGGCCGCATCATCAATATCGCATCGGCGCACGCTCTCGTCGCCTCGCCGTTCAAATCAGCCTATGTCGCGGCGAAGCATGGCATCCTCGGCCTTACGAAAACGGTCGCCCTCGAAGGCGCGGAATTCGGCGTCACCTGCAATGCGATCTGTCCCGGCTATGTAAAGACGCCGCTCGTCGAGAAGCAGATTCCCGACACGGCGAAGGCGCGCGGCATGACAGAAGAGGAAGTCATACAAAAAGTGATCCTCGAAGCGCAGCCGACGAAGAGGTTTGTCGGGATAGACGAAGTCGCAGCGCTCGCGGTGTTTTTGGCGGGCCCCAACGGAGTTTCGATGACTGGCGCGGCCTATCAGATCGACGGCGGCTGGGTCGCGAAATAGATGGCGAGACCGCGCGTCAGGCGGGTCAATCTGGCTCTGCAGGGCGGCGGATCGCACGGCGCCGTCACATGGGGCGTTCTTGACCGCCTGCTTGAGGACGAGCGCATCGAATTCGAGGCCGTTTCAGGCGCAAGCGCGGGCGGTGTCAACGCCGCAGCGCTCGCCTATGGCCTGCACCTCGGCGGACGCGACGGCGCGCGCGAGAAGCTCGACGAATTGTGGCGTGAGGTCTCTGACGCCGGCGCCGTTTACAGCCCGGTCCGAAGGACGCCGTTTGAGATCTTTTCAAAAGATTTCACGCTCGATGATTCCCTATCCTATCAGGCGTTCGATCTCTTCACCCGCATCTTTTCGCCCTATCAGTTCAATCCATTCGACATCAATCCGTTGCGCGACATCCTCCAGCGTTGCATCGACTTTGACCGGCTCAAGCAATGCGACGCGACAAAACTCTTCCTGTCGGCGACCAATGTCCGCACCGGAAAGGTCCATTTGTTCGAGACCAAAGACGTGAGCATCGAAGCCGTGCTTGCATCAAGCTGCCTTCCGTTCCTGTTCAAGGCAGTCGAAATAGATGGAGAACATTATTGGGACGGCGGGTATATGGGAAATCCCGTTCTCTATCCCTTCATCTATAACGCGCAGTCGAGCGATATCGTAATTGTCCACGTTAACCCGCTTTCAAGGGACAAAGTGCCGATGACGGCGCCGGAAATTTTGAACCGCATCAATGAAATCTGCTTCAATTCATCCCTTCTGCGCGAGCTGCGCGCAATTTCGTTCGTCCAGAAGCTGCTCGACGAAGGCTGGCTGAAAAAGCGCTACCGGGACCGGCTGCGAAATATCCGGATTCACTCGATACGCAGCGATGAATCGCTGGTCGATCTGTCCGTGTCGAGCAAGTTCAGCACCGATTGGGGTTTCCTTACAGCGCTGAAGGCGCGCGGGCGCAAAATTGCCGACGAATGGCTCTCGGAGAATTTCGACAAGATCGGAGCGGAATCCTCAATCGACGTCCGCGCCATGTTCGACAGCTCGAGAGCCTGACATGACGATCATGTCATGACCTATGCTTAACTGGCGTTCTCACGTGCAATCTATCATCTCTCCTGCGTCGCCTGAAGTGCAGGCATCGCGCGAAGGGCTCACCATCCCCGGCCGATTTCGCGCT
>CALKYG010000154.1 GCA_938003575.1 uncultured Alphaproteobacteria bacterium | reverse complement strand
ATTCGATTGAGACGGTCCGCCATGATTCTCTCCCGCGAAAAAAGGCCCGGCGGTCTTACCCGCCGGGCCTGCGGTTTTCAAATCATGCAGGCGTCACTTGACCCCGTGCATGCCCTTTTTGAGCATCGGCCAGAGCACGAGGAGCACGCCGCCGGCGACGATGCCGGCGATTCCGATTGTCTGGAAGACGCCGAGATAGGTGTCGAGCGAAATCTGGGCGTTCAGCACTTCGCCGCCGACCGTTTCGGTGGATGCGAACTGCGCGACGATGCCGCCGACATATTGCGCCATCGCCGAAGAAAGGAACCACACGCCCATCATCATGCCGACAAGTTTCGTGATCGACAGTTTGGTGATCATCGAAAGACCGACAGGCGACAGGCAAAGCTCGCCCATCGAGTGCAGGAAATAGGCGAAGGCGAGCCAGAATAACGGCACGGCGAAATCGGCGTCGTGGAATTGCGCGCCGAAGACGAGGGCGAGAAAGCCGAGGCCGACAAGGAACAGGCCGATCGCGAACTTGAGCGGCACGGAAGGTTCAAGCCCGCGCTTTGCGAGCCAGACCCACATCACCGAAAAGATCGGCGCGAAAATGACGATGAACAGCGGATTGAAGATCTGCACCTGTCCCGCCGGCATCAGGTATGCGCCGATATGCCGGTCGGTGTTTCTCTCTGCAAACAGAGTCAGCGACGAACCCGCCTGTTCGAACAGCGTCCAGAAGACAACCGAGAAGAACGTCAGCACGACCGCGACGATCATGCGGTCGCGTTCAACAGACTTCAAAGACATGACCGACCAGACCGGAATGCCGATCATCGCTATCAGATAGACGAAGAACATCACCTGGCCGAGCAGCGGCTGCGATGCGATATAGCCGACAATCCCGGTCGCGGCGACTTCATGCACGACCGACGCAGTCTCCATCGCGTTATTGAGGAGAAACCAGGCGACCGGCACGGCGATGAGCGAGCCTATGATGATGACGGCGTCGCGGTTTTTGCCTCCTTCCGGCGGATTGCCGTAATCCTTGATGAGGTCGCCGGCGAGCTGGAACCGGGCCCAGGCGAGCAGCATGCCGAAGCCCGCGAGCGCGAAACCCCATTGATAACCGTATTTGACAGCGATCAGCGGCGCCAGAAACTGCGAGATGATCGAACCGAGATTGATCCCCATGTAGAAGATCGTAAAGCCGGCGTCCCTTCGGTTGTCGCCCTCAGGATAGAGCGTGCCGACGATCGTTGAGATGTTCGGCTTGAAATAGCCGTTGCCGACGATGATGAGGCCGAGAGAGATAAAGAGAAGCATCACCGCGACCGGATCGCGATCGGCGTCAAACCTGTATTGCGCGGCGGGAACATTCGACGGAACAGCCGATCCGTCCGATCCGTTGAGCGTTATCGAACCGTCGTCATTGCCGCTGATTTTGAATCTGTCCTCGCCGGAGACGACATACTGGCCGGCGTCATCGCCGTCGCGATCGACGACGATTTCATAGCGCGCGTCGTCGATCATCACATAGGGCTTCGACATTTCGCCGCCTGAAAAAGCGAGAAGCAGATAGCCGGCTGACATCAGGATCGCGCCGAACTTCACGGCCTTCTTCGAGCCGAAATACTGGTCGGCGATCAGGCCGCCGATGAGCGGCGTCAGATAAACGAGCGATGTGAAGGCGCCGTAGAGCCCGTTGGCGACGCGGTCCGCGAAAACGAAATGCTGAACCAGATACAGGATCAGCAGCGCTCTCATGCCGTAATAGCCGAAACGCTCCCACATTTCGGTTGTGAACAGGAGCGCCAGCGGGCGCGGATGGCCGAACCACTGTTTTTCAGCGGACGGCTTTGCAACGGCGTCAGTCATCTTCCCTCCTGAGTTGAGGCTGGAGCGCCCGCGGCCCCCGACCGCCGGCGCGCAAGCCCTGCCCATTTCAATTCCCGGGCCCTATAAGACAACGCGCGGGGGCGAATGCCTCCGCGCGGATAATCGGCGGGAGAGTGGCCGAATTGCGGCGGGAAATCCAGAGGTTGCAAGGCGATGACGCCGGCGTTTGAACTCGACGAACATTTGGCGAACGATACGGCGCCGGTCGGCGATTTGCCGCTTTCGCGCGTTCTGCTGATGAATGATTCAAGATTCCCCTGGGCGATTCTCGTCCCGCGCCGCCCGGGGCTCGTCGAATTTCATGACATGACGCCTGCGGATCGTCATGATTTGACGGAGGAAGCGGCGCGCGCTTCTGCTGCGCTGCAAAAACTGACAGGGGCGACAAAGATGAATGTGGCGATGCTCGGCAACGCCGTGCGCCAGCTTCACGTTCATGTTGTCGCGCGCCGGCCGGATGACGACGCGTGGCCGCGCCCGGTTTGGGGCGTCGGGGCGCCGGTTCGCTATGCTCCTGAAGACGCGCGGGCCTGCGCCGCGGCGCTCAGAGCGGCGCTTGGGATTTGAGCGCGCGCTTTTTCAACAATCGCCGAATCAGTCCGACGACGCTGATCGCCAGCCAGAAAAATTCAATGACGATCGACGGCGGATTCGGGCGATGCGCCAGCGAATAGAGAATGAGCAGCGCGCCGACGGCGTTGAGCGCCGGGTATAGCGTGCGGGTCGAATCCATTCTCCCGATTTGACTGAGGAAATAGGTGCTGACGACCAGCGCGACGCCGCAATAACCGATAATGTCAGAAATGGTGAGAATGCTCTCCATCAGATTTGCATCGCCCAGCCTTCGACGGCCATCGCCGCCTGGCGCACCGCTTCCGACCGCGTCGGGTGCGCGTGGCAGGTTCGCGCGATGTCTTCAGAGGCGCCGCCGAACGCCATGACCGCGACGATCTCGGCGATCATCTCTCCGGCGCCGACGCCGATGATGTGCGCGCCGAGAATGCGGTCGGTCTTCGCGTCCGCAAGTATCTTCACGAAGCCGTCCGTCTCATGATTGGTCTTGGCGCGGCTGTTGGCGGAAAACGGAAATTTCCCGCTCTTGTATTCGACGCCGGCCGATTTCAGCTCTTCTTCGGTTTTGCCGACCGACGCGACCTCAGGCCAAGTGTAAACGACGCCGGGCACGAGATTGTAATCGACATGCCCCGGCTTGCCGGCGATCAGTTCCGCGCAGGCGGCGCCGTCGTCTTCCGCCCTGTGGGCGAGCATCGGTCCCGCGATGACGTCGCCGATCGCCCAGACGCCCGCGACATTCGTCCTGAAATGGTCGGTTTCGATGAAGCCCCGCGCGTCGGTCTTGACGCCGATCCGTTCAAGGCCGAGGCCCGAAACATGCGGACGCCGGCCGATCGCGACCAGCACCGCGTCCGCATCCATGGTTTCAGCGGCGCCGCCGGAGGCCGGCTCGACCGTCAGCTTGACGCCCGATTTCGACTTTGAAGCGCCTGTCACTTTCGACGACAATTTGAACGCCATGCCCTGTTTCTTCAGGATGCGTTCAAACTGTTTCGAGATTTCACCGTCATTCGCCGGCAGAATGCGATCGAGAAATTCAACGACCGTCACTTTCGCGCCGAGCCGGCGCCAGACAGAGCCGAGCTCAAGACCGATGACGCCGCCGCCGATGACGACGAGGTGCTTCGGCACGCTGTCAAAATCGAGCGCGCCGGTCGACGAGACAATCTGCTTCTCGTCGATCTCGACGCCTTTCAAAGGCGTCACTTCCGATCCGGTCGCGATGACGATGTTCGCCGCGGAAAGATCGGCCGTCTTGCCGTCGGCGCCGGTCACGCGCACCTTCCCCGCCGACACGATTTCGCCGGACCCGAAATAGGTGGAAACCTTGTTCTTCTT
>CALKYG010000153.1 GCA_938003575.1 uncultured Alphaproteobacteria bacterium | reverse complement strand
CGCCGCGGTCCGCCTATCTCGCACGGCGCGACATGAAAGGCGCGTACGCGACGCCCGGCCTGATCGACACCCATGCGCATTTGACGCTCGGACCGATTGAGTTCGTTCGCGAACCGGCGCCGGCGCTGGCGGTGAAATATGATGACGCCTATACTGAGCATGCGGCGCGCATGTTGCTTGCTTATGGCGTCACAACGATAAGAAATCCGGCCGGCGACGCAAAAATCAATCTCGCTTACAAGAAGGCGGAGGCGCTCGGTGAAATCGACGGGCCAGAAGCCGTAACAGCCGGGCCGGTCATAGACCGGTCGCCCATACCGTTTTTCGGGTTGTCCGACCTCGTCGATGCGTCTCACCAGATCGAATCGATCGTCAACGCGCAGGCGGATCTCGGCGTCGATTATATAAAGCTTTATCACTCCCTGACCGAAGAAGACGTCGCACGCGGCGTCGCAGCGGCGCATGCGCGCGGCTTGCCGGCGATCGGGCATCTCTCAATCAGCTGGAAAAAAGCGGCGGACTTCGGGATCGACGCTCTTGTCCACGCCATGCCGTCGAGTGCAGACGATCTCGAACCAGCCATGCGCGAGACGTATCGAAGCACGGCGCGTCCCGGCGCCTTCGCGTTTTTCGAATGGTGGGAAGCTGCTGATCTTGACGGGCCCGTCATGCGCGACGTCATTAAGGCTCTCGCCGAAAAGCAGGTGCATGTCGATCTCACCCTGATCGCGTTCAAGCTTGCTTTCTGGGGAGACGATCTGGCCGTTCGCGATGAGTTCCTGTCACTTTCGCACCCCGATCTGATTGAGAACTGGCGGACGTTCTTCCGGTTCGATCTCGGATGGAGCGCTGATGATTACGCGCGCGCCAAGGCGGTTTGGCCGAAGATTCTGAAGTTCGCGCGTCAACTGCATGATGCCGGCGTTCCCCTGACGCTTGGAACCGATCAGGCAAACCCGTTCGTTGCTCCCGGCGCCTCGCTCGTTCAGGAAATGAAACTCCATCGCGAGGCCGGCATTTCCGGCTGGGCGGTTTTGCGCCTGGCGACTTGCGACGCAGCCCGCATCTTGAGGCTGGGCGATGAAACCGGAAGCCTGAAACCCGGTCTCGACGCTGATGTCGTTTTCGTCGCCGAGAATCCGGCGCTCAATCTCGACACGTTTCTCGCGCCAGTGCTGGTGCTCAACAATGGCCGCGTTTTTGATCCGGATGCTTTACGGGCAGCGGCGCCGTCGCCTGCGGGTCGGTGACCCATCCCTTGCCCGCTCGATCAGGGGCGGTTAGAGGTTTCCCGCACCTCTCACCGCTTCTGAAAAGCTCATGACGAAAACCCGCACTGAAACGGATACTTTCGGCCCAATCGAAGTTGACGCCTCGCGCTATTGGGGCGCACAGGCGCAAAGATCCCTTCGAAATTTCAAGATCGGCTGGGAAAAACAGCCGGCCTCGATCGTCAGGGCGCTTGGGATTGTAAAGCGCGCTGCGGCTGAAGCGAATATGGCGCTCGGCAAGCTCGACCCCAAGCTTGGCGCGGTCATCGTCAAGGCTTCTCAGGAAGTGATTGACGGGCGGCTGAACGATCATTTTCCGCTGGTCGTCTGGCAGACCGGTTCGGGCACGCAATCCAATATGAACGCCAATGAAGTGATCTCAAACCGGGCGATTGAATTGCTCGGCGGCGAATTGGGGTCGAAGACGCCGGTTCATCCGAACGATCACGTCAATATGAGCCAGTCGTCGAACGACTGCTTTCCGACGGCGATGCACATCGCCTGCGCGGAGGAAATCTCCCACCGGCTCATTCCCGCGCTCCTGAAACTCCACCGCGCGCTCGATGCGAAAGCGCATGAGTGGAAGGACATCATCAAGATCGGCCGCACACATACGCAGGACGCAACGCCCGTCACCCTGGGTCAGGAGTTTTCCGGTTACGCCAAACAGGTTGAAAGCGGCATCGACCGGATCAAATCGACGCTGCCTTCGCTGATGGAGCTGGCGCAGGGGGGAACCGCCGTCGGCACCGGCCTTGCGAGTCCCAAGGGATTTGATGTCGAGGTGGCGAAGCGCATCTCGGCGATCACAAATCTTCCGTTCACGACGGCGCCCAACAAATTCGAAGCGCTCGCGGCCCATGACGCGATGGTCATGAGCCATGGCGCAATTGCGACTGCCGCCGCAGCCCTTTTCAAGATCGCCAACGACATCCGGTTGCTCGGCTCGGGTCCGCGTTCCGGCCTCGGCGAGCTCTCTTTGCCCGAAAACGAACCGGGCTCCTCGATCATGCCCGGAAAGGTCAACCCGACACAGTGCGAAGCGCTGACCCAGGTGTGCATCCATATAATGGGCAACAACGCCGCCATCGTCTTTGCCGGAAGCCAGGGCCATTTCGAGCTGAACGTCTACAACCCGATGATGGCTTATAATTTCCTGCAGTCGGTCCAGCTCATGTCGGACGCAGCGGAATCCTTCACAGACAATTGCGTCGTCGGCATAGAGCCGCGCCTCGACAACATCAGGCGCGGCCTTGAGCAATCCTTGATGCTTGTGACGCCGCTGAAGGAAAAATACGGCTATGACCGGGCTGCGAAAATCGCCAAGGCCGCCCACAGAAACGGAACGACGCTCCGCGAAGAAGCGATCAAAGACGGCATCTCCGCCGATGACTTCGATTCCATCGTGCGGCCGGAGAAAATGATCGGACCGGAATAGATTTGTGGGAACCGCCCCTCGGCGGCGGTCCCAATTTGGTAAAGCGAAGCGAATCTCGGCCGGCCCCTCTTGAAGCTGGCGCGCCGGAACCTATTTCGCGTCGGAAGCTGAATGGATAGGCGAAGATTGCGGCCCGATGCGCCGCGCGCCGGCCGATAATGACCGACGACGATCAATCATATTCGCCTGTTGAGTTCGCGAGACACTTTTACGCCATCCTGGGCCCGGACCGGTCCTTTTTCATCCTTTCGCTCGTCTACAGTCTCGGGGTCAGCCTTCTGTCGCTGGCTGTGCCGATTTCGGTTCAGACGCTGATCAATACGGTCGCCCATACCGGACTCGTTGCGCCGCTCTTCGTCCTCGCCCTTGCATTGTTCGGCGTCCTGCTCTTTTCGGGCCTGCTAAGCGCACTTCGCATGCACCTTATGGAGATCTACGGCCGCCGGTTTTATGCGCGCCTCGTCAGCGAAATCAGCATCAGGACCCTGTACGCAAAGAATCCCTTCTTCGCCGACGCCGGCAAGAGCGACCTCTTCAACCGGTATTTCGACATCATGACGGTCCAGCGGACGGTTCCGGCGCTCCTGGTCGGCGGATTTGCGATCGTGTTGCAAGCGACAGTCGGGTTTATCGTCGTATCGCTCTATCACCCCATGTTTCTTGTTTTCAATCTCGTCTTTATCGGGACGATTTGGGCGGTGTGGGCGATCTGGGGCAAAGCGTCGATCGCTTCGGGAATCGCGTTGTCCCACGCGAAATACAAGACTGCAAAGTGGCTTGAGGACGTGGCGGCCGCCAATGGCTTCTTCAAGTCAGAGGGTCAATTCGCTTCGGTGTTTCGTAAGGCGGACGCCCTGACCGGCAATTACGTCAGGGAAAGCGAGCGCCATTTCAGGCGCACATTCGCTCAAACGATCGCGCTCCTCATTATTTACGCCGCAGCGAGCGCTGCGCTGCTCGGGCTCGGCGGATGGCTTGTGATCGAGGGGCAACTGACCCTCGGTCAACTGGTCGCCGCAGAACTGATCTTGTCCGCGATCTTCGCCAGCGTCGCCCAGCTCGGCGGCTATCTCAATTCGTTCTATGACCTGTGCGCGGCGATCGATGAATTATCCCTGTTCTACCAAACGCCGCTGGAACGGCCCCGCGGAGAATATCGCCCGAACGCCGGCGCGCTCGATCTTGTGTTTGAAAACGTCAAGGGCCCGGCGAGAAACGAAATCGCCGAGATTTCCGTCACAGTCCCCGCCGGCGCTCAGATCCTCGCGGCTGCGGAGACGCACGGCGTCCAGCGGTTATTCGTTTCGTTGCTCAAGCGGCACGATATTCCGCATGGCGGTCGCGTCCTTCTCGGAGGCATGGACACTGACGAAATTGAAATTCACGCCCTGAGGCGGCGGATTATCGTCCTTGACCGTCCGACAATCGTTGCGACCACCATCCGCGAGTATCTTGCGCTCTCCGGAGAGGGAAAGTCGCCGCGGGACATCGCCCGCGCCGTCGAAGCCGTCGGCCTGTCGCATCTCATGGTCTCGCTTCCCGGAGGCCTTGACGCTTCAATGTCTTCAACCGGGTGGCCGCTGTCTCTGGTGGAAGTCCTTGAATTGAAGCTCGCTTCGGCCATCCTCGCCGAGCCTCAGGTCCTGGTCCTGACCCAGCTTTTCGACATTTTGCCGGAGACCTCGTTGCGGCGGGCGCTCGATGAGATTTCCCGATCGTGCGGCGCCACGGTGATCTATTTCTCCAACAGATCGTCGAATCCGGGTTTCAGCTCATTCCTGCGCCTTGGCGTGAAAGAACAAACGCGGCCCAACACATTCGAAGAATTCACCTTTGGCCGTGAACGGCTGATCGATTGCGATCAATCGGAAGGCGCACGATCTTGCGGCCTGGAGAAGGTCTAGTCATCATGCCTTTCACCGAACGACACCGCGCCTATTTCAGCACGCTTCATTCCATAAAGCCGCCACGGGTGATGTTTGCGGTCGCCTGGCTGTTGATCGGCGGCGCCGTCGTCGCCGCAGCCGCCCTCGCCTTCACTCCATGGGTTCAGACAGCATCCGGAACCGGCGCCGTGACTGCGCTCAACCCGAATGACAGAGTGCAGGACATAAACGCGCTTGTCGCCGGTCGCATCGCCGAGTGGCATGTGAGAGACGGATCGGTTGTTCGCGGGGGCGATCCGCTTTTGAGGATCGTCGACAATGATCCCATGCTGATCGAGCGATTGAGCGCCGAACGCACTCAGGTGGAGGCAAAGCTCTCAGCGGCGAAATCGGCGCTTTCAATTGCGGAGATTGATTTCGCCCGCACCGAATCCCTGTTCAGGGATGGGCTTGCGGCGCGTCGCGAGGCTGAACTTGCCCGGATCAAGGTCGAAGAGTTCCGCGCGAAAGCGGCTGAAGCTGCGGCGGAGCTCAACAGAATCAACGTAAGTCTATCCCGTCAATCCGCGCAAATCGTGCGGGCCCCTCGAGACGGCGTAATTCTGCGTGTGAACGCTGGGGACGCCGCGACCTTTGTCAAATCCGGCGATGTGGTTGCAACCTTCGCGCCCGCCGGCGCTGAGCGGGCGGTGGAATTATTTGTCGACGGCAGGGATATCGCTCTCATCGAGCCCGGCGCGCGCGCGCGTCTCGAATTCGAAGGCTGGCCGGCCGTGCAGTTCAGCGGTTGGCCGTCGGTGGCTGTCGGCGTCTTTGACGGAATCGTCACCGCGATCGATCCCTCCGCATCGGCGAATGGCCGGTTCAGGGTCTTGGTCATCGAAGATCCGAAACGCCGCAAATGGCCGGATGACCGGTTTATCCGATATGGCTCCTCTGTACGCGGATGGATCCTGCTTGATACCGTGCCGCTCGGCTATGAGCTTTGGAGACAGCTCAATAACTTCCCGCCGGAATTCCCGGCAGGCCACGGCGCGGACTTTTCTAAGAGAAGCTCTAATGCTTAGGCTGGTCGCCGCACTTGTCCTGTCGTTCGCCGCGGCGCCGGCCGCGGCGCAGACGACAGGCGTCCTCGAGCTTGGCGACGTGTTGGCCGCTTCCGCCGCTCGCTATCCGGAGATTGTCGAGGCGATGGCGAGGCGCGAGGCGGCAATCGGCGAGGCATTCGCCAGCCGCGGCGCATTCGACCTCGTTTTTGAAGCAGAGAACAAGTCTCTGTTGAGCGGCTATTATGACGGGGTTGAGAGCGCCGTGGGGGTGTCAAGGGAGATCGGCGCTTTCGGCGCCCGCGCCTATGGCGGATACCGGGTTTCAAGAGGGCTGTTCCCCGTATACCGCGATGCAGCGTATACAGACCGTAGCGGCGAAGCAAAGGTCGGGGTCATCTTCTCGCTTTTGCGGGATCGTGAATTCGACGATCGCCGTCTGGCTCTCCGGAATGCGGATATCTCCGCGGTTCTCGCGGAATTCGACCTGGCGATCACGCGCGTGTCCGTGCAAAAGAGAGCGGCTGACGCCTATTTTCGCTGGGTCGCCGCCGGGCGTCAGGCAAGCGTGTACGACGACCTCGTCAAAATGGCCGAGCGGCGACAGGATGCGCTGCGGCGCGAAGTCGAATCGGGAGCGCGGGCGCGCATCTTCCTCACCGAGAATGAGCAAAATCTCGCTCGCCGCCGGGTGCTAGCGCTCGAAGCGCAACAGCGTTTCGCCATTGCAGCGAACGAACTGTCCCTATTTCTCCGGGATGAGTCCGGCGACCCGGTGACGGCGGGAATCGACGCCTTGCCGATGGACAGGCAGGATCCGCGCGCGCAGTTCGGATTTGAAGCGGATGTCAGTCGCGCGACCGACGCAATAGCCCGCAGGCCTGATTTGGCGAGATATGACGGGCTGCTGAAGCAGGCGAGAAATCGGCTGAATCTCGCGCGTAACAACCTCCTGCCGAAACTTGACGTCGCGTTCGAGTTCTCCAACGACTTTGGCGATGTCGGCGCAGGGGGACGAACACGCGACGGCGCCGAGAGCTTCGTCGGACTGAAACTGAGCGTGCCCCTGCAGCGCCGCAAAGCGCGCGGCGATCTTGCCGTTGCCCGGGCCGAACTCGAGGCGTTTGAACAGGATCGCCGCCTCGCAGAGGACAGTGCGCAAGCACAGCTCAGAAATATCGTCCTCGAGCTTGATATGTCCCGGCAGCGCGCCCTGCTGGTTGCGCACGAAGTCGCGCAGGCGAAGCAGATGGAGGAGGCTGAACGCCGCCGTTTTTCGGAAGGCGCAAGCGACTTTTTCCTCGTCAACATACGGGAGGAGGCCGCCGCCGACGCTTTGGCGCGACTGCACGGCGCCGACCTCGACCGCGCCTATGCGATGTCCGCGTTTCTGGCGGCTACGGTCGATTTCAAAGCGCTGGGCCTTGACGATGGGATCATCGACGAGGCTGGCGGGTCCGGTCTGCTTGCTGGTCCGGATTTTGCTGAATAGCAGGTTAAGATCGCGGCGACCGTTCATTTTGGACGGCGCGGACGAAAATTGAGGATAATGATATGGCCGACACGAAATCGCCCAGCCAGACGCGTCTCATTCTGGCGCAGTTTCTCTTCGCCCATGGAATCGACATCGAGGCGCTATACAAGGCGCTCGGCGCGGAACTTGCCGATTGCGACGCCGAGGCGGTCTCTCACATGGCGGGCATTATCGACGGGATCACCATGGCGACGCAAAAGATCAAGTCGCATGGCCTCGAAAACTGGGCTCGGAACTAGTGTCCCGAATCCGAAGTTCGCATCATTAGTCGTGCGGTCAGACGAACTTCGGATTCGATCAGGACACTAGCGAAATCATCACTCTGGTGTGGCTCATGGATCAGGAGTTCGCGTCCTCGCCCGCGGGGGCTGCAGCGCGAACTCCTGATCCGCCACACTAGGCGGCTGTTCCGCAATCGACGAGATTTTGATAGTCCGCGCATGTGAAGAAGCGGTCGATCAGCATCAAGGGCCACAGGACGAGCATAGCGCTCGAGCCGGAATTCTGGGCGGTCCTTGACAACGCGGCGGCCCGGCGCGGCCTGAGCCTTCCCTCGCTCATCGCCGAAATCGACCAGATGCGACTGAAAACGTCGCCAGCGCCGGGGCTCGCCTCGGCGCTTCGCGTTTACGCGCTTTCTGAAACCGCCGCCTCAAGCGGTGGCGACAAGTCCCGCTGACGGACGTCCAAGAACAAGTTGGGCGTAAAGCCGCGTCACTTCCTCGGCGTATCCGCGCATGATCGGGCGCACTTGCGCAAAACTGTCGACTTCGGCGGCCCTCGCGAGCAGCGCGGCAAAGCGCGGGCGCACCGGCTCACGCTGGGGGTCAGACCAGCGTGCAAGCGCGCGCGCCGCGGCGAGTCGCGTCCAGAACGCGCGTGCGCCTTTCAACGTTTCAGCGACTTCCAGATTGATGATTCCGGCGCGCGCCATATGGTCAAGCGCCTCGGCCGGTTGCGAGGATTGCAGCGCAGGCTGTGCGCCCGCATGACGGTAGATCAGCGTCGAAATGATGAGCTCGACGTCAAAGAGACCGCCTTCAGATTGTTCGAGGTCCCAGGGAGACCCGGCCCGGTCCCGCCGAAGACGCTGCGCGCGCGCGCGATCGAGGTCGCGGAGCAGGATTTCGGCGCGCTTCGGATTGGCGACCGCGCCCCGCAGCGCGGCTGTCGCAGCCGCCTGCGCCTTGTCCGGACCCGCAATGACGCGGGCGCGCGCAATCAGAATCTGGTCATGGGCGACCGCTTCGGACTGGATATAGGCTTTCATTTGCGCTGCTTCCGGTGCGAGCGGACCGGCGATCCCGCCCGGACGATGAGAAACATCGGGCGAAAGGGAGAACAGCCCCTCGCCCAGCGCGCTGAGCGAGTCGATGAACGTTCTTGCAATCTGCTCCTGCGATTCCGCGGAAGGAGCGCTGGATATAAAGCCGATCGGCGTTGAATAGCCGGGGATCCCGCGCGCAGGCCCGTCAAACACATGAAGGGCTATTTCGGCCGACGGTTCAGTCTCCCGAACTGCGACGTCAAAGAGCCTTTGCAGCGTTGTCGTGTGAACGGATTCGAGCGCAGAGGAAGCGCTGTCAAATCCCATATCGCCGGCCGCCGCGCAAAGGGCGATGCGAGCGATCTGTTCGCGGCGCCAGTCGGCGATCGCCGGCGCACCCGCTTTCCCGCTCGGCGGCGCATAGCGAGCGAGCCATTCGCGGCCGTTTTTCGGCGTCTCGGCGCCGCGCGGCTCGAAAAGCGTGACGCACGCCTCACTGTTCTCGATCAACGGCTCGATCGCGGTACCGAAACAGCCAAGCGCGTCAACAAGCCCGTCGCGCACCCCGGCGCGCGTGCTGGAATGAACCTTTCTGACGCTGCTTTCCTCAAGGCGCAGGATTCTGTCGAACAGCCGGACCGCCTCGTCCGGGTGTTGAGTTTCGCCAAATGCCGTAAGCAGGCCGGGAGCGATCTCTGAAAAGCGCGCAGCCCCGCCCGCGGCGCATAGCTCCGCCCAGCCGTCAACCAGGGATGAAAGGTTCGCGCCGTTGCGGAAACCGAGGTCTTCGAGCTTGTCAACATCGTCGGGATTGCGTTCGCCGCTGCGGAATCTGGCGAAATCCGCGCGCGGGCCTTCGAGCAGTCGAACGAGCGCATTGCGCGCATCGGCGACAGCGCCGTCGCGCGCCGCTGCGAGGGAGGCATAATCCGCATAACCGCAAAGAGAGGCGAGCGCGCCTTCCTCATCCGGCGATGCGGCGCCGAACGCCGCCGCCCCTTTCATCGCCTGCGCGCGCGACACAATCGTCTGGGCGAATTCGGCGCCGACCGAAAGGCGGGCGGCGATGTCCGCAGGGATTGCGCCCGCCTCCGCCGCACGCTTGAAGACTTCACGCGCAGAAGCGGTGCGGAACATGGCGCGGGAGCGGCCAAGGCTCCAGCGCATCAAGTTGGCGGCCGCGCGGAAGGCGTGCCGCGGATCTTCGGACAGTTTCAGCAATTCGGACCGGCCGTTTTCACCGAGAAGCTCGCCCTTGCTCCAAACGATTTCTTCCGTTGTTTCGATGAAATCGCCGCCGGCGCGGCGATCGCCCGCGATGACGCGCGAGGCGGCGAGCCACCGCTTGACCGGATTTTGCTGGGGATTGTTGAGCGCTGCGACGACTCGCGCCGATGACTCAACAAATCCCGCGCCGTTGACACCGTTTCCGAGCGGCGTTCTTACGGAATAGAGCGGGTAGTCTCCCGGCTTTCCTTCAAACGCTTCCCGGAATTCGGCGCCGATCCGAACGAAAGCGCGCTCGGCCATCCGCGCGGACGGCCCTACGAACGATGCGCTGTCATAGACGACAAGCACGTCGAGCGGACCATAAGGCGCAAGGTCCTCATGTGCGAAATCGCCGCCGGCGAGCGCGAAGACGCCCTTGGCCGCGCTATCGTCAAGCGTGATCGGCAGCTCGCCGCGGCTGACCGAAACGCGAACGAGCCAAGCGAGCGCCGTCTCAACAATGCGTTCGGCCAGATCCGTTCTCGCCGCGGTCGCTTCGCCGGTCGTCCATTGGCCGGAAATTTCGGCGACGGCGATGGCGATGTCCGCGCGGTTCTTGATCGGCGCGAGGGCGCCGTAGAGCGCATCAGGGCCGCCGACGCCGCCGTTGAGCGCCGTCAGATCGCGCGCCGCTTCGGCGAGAACCTGGCTTGGGCCCTCAAGAAACGCCTGTCCCGCAAAAACCGGATATTTGAAGCAAAGATCGGCGAGCCGGCGGGTCGCGCCGAATATCTTGAGCATCGCCAGCATGCGCCGCGGCTCGTCGAGCGACGCGCCAGGGTCCTGCCCGAGACTTTCGGCAAGCGAACGCCGCCAGCGGCCGGCGCCGGACGCCGCGCGCGTCGGGTCAATCGTTTCAGTAGTGAACTCGGAATCTGACGGCCGTGCGTACGATCTTGACGACATGTGCGGCTGTTCCCCTGCCCCTGGCGCAAATTGGCGGAAATACCGCGTTTGACAGTGCCGCAACGTAATGAAGGGAGCCTTAAGCCGATTTGAATAGTTCGATCGAGCGGGCTATCGCATTGTGAAGAAACGGAGATTTTTCGCCCTTGAAGCGGTCCGCCGTCCAGTTCCGCCGCACGGCCCGAAGGCTTCGCAAGGGCGCGAGTGCGCTGGCGCCAGCCCGATTGTGGGCCTTCGCCGTCGTCATCGGCGCGGCGACGGCCTATGCGGTGATCGCATTCCGTGCGGCGATCGACGCCGTTTCGATGACGGCATTCGGCGCTGATGAGGAGATGTTTGCAAGCGGCGCCGCTTCGCTCGGCTTCTGGCGTGCGTGGATCACGCCGGTCCTCGGGGGCGTTATCGTTTCGGCAATGCTTTTTCTGGCTGACCGTTTCGGCTGGCTGAAAGATGGGCGCAGCCAGGGCGTCGCCGAAGTGATCGAGGCGCGCGCCGTCACCGACGGCCGCATTTCGCTTCGCGCGGGCGCCGCCGCGGCCGTCGTTTCTGCGATATCGCTCGGCGTCGGCGGCAGCGCTGGACGAGAAGGACCGGCGGTGCATCTCGGCGCCGCCATGGCTTCATTCCTTGACCGGCATTTCGGATTCTCGCTGAAGGAACGGCGGACATTGCTCGGCTGCGGCGCCGCCGCGGCGGTCGCGGCGAGTTTCAACGCGCCGCTCGCCGGCGTCCTGTTTTCTCTCGAAGTCGTCATGGGCAGCTATGCGATATCGATTTTCGGACCGATCGCGGCGGCGAGCGTCGCGGCGTCCATTGTCACGCGCCTTGCGCTCGGCGACTTCCCGGCGTTTGTCGCGCCGGAATATGGCTCCGTACAGCCGATCGACGCGGCGTTGTCAGCGGCGCTCGGCCTGCTTTGCGGTCTTGTCGCTTCGGCGTTTCTCGCCTCGTTGCAGGAAGCGACGGAACGCGTAAGGCGCTTCGCCGACACGCTGAATATGCCCTATTATCTCCTGCCGCCATTCGGCGGCGCGGCGATCGGGTTGATCGGCGCTTATTACCCTGAGGTTTTCGGCGTCGGCTATGAAGCGACCTCGCGTACGCTCGCCGGCGAATACGGGCTGACATTTTTACTCACGCTCCTTGTTCTCAAAATGGCGGCGACGGCGATCACGCTGTCATGCCGTTTCAGCGGGGGCGTGTTTTCGCCTGGCCTGATGATCGGCGCGCTCGCGGGCGCGGCTTTCGGCTCAGTCGTCAGCCTCGTTGCTCCCGATGCGGCCGCGAGCCCGGCCTTCTATTCGATGGTGGGCATGGGCGCCGCCTGCGGCGCGATCATGGGCGCGCCGATCTCGACGACGCTGATCGTCTTCGAATTGACGGGCGATTACGCCATGACGATCTCGCTGATGGTGTCGGTGGCGATTGCGACGCTCGTCACCCAGGCGATCGTCGGCAAGTCGTTCTTTCACTGGCAGCTGGCGAGGCGCGGCTATGATCTTTCGGACGGACCGCAAGGCGTGCTTTTGCAGACCATTCGCGTGCGCGACGTCATGCAGCCGATGCCGGACGCGCCGCCGCTTGACGAGGACTCGCCGCGCCTCGCCGCTTTCTCCTCGCTCGGCGAAGCGCTGGCGAAATTCGATGAAGCGGACGATGCCGGCCTGCCTGTCGTCCATGCCGAGGCGCCGTCGATAGTGATCGGGTATCTTTCGAGGGCTCGCGCGCTCAGCGCTTATAACAAGGCGCTGATCGAGAGTCACATCGCCTACCACCGCTAGGCTAGATCCTGCCGGTCAGGATGGCGCGGAACATGTCGAGCCGCTTTGCGAGGGGCCATGCTCGTCCGTCCGGCCGCACCGCGTAACCGCGAGAAAGCGCAAGGAATGCAATGCGGCCGGCATGTTGCGGCGAAAGCGCGGTGAAGGCTTCGGCATTTGCGTCCGTCAACGCGCCGGCGCAGGCGGCCGCATCCGCCGATAAGCGCGGCGCGAGAACCGGCGCAAAACGAGCAAGCGCATAGGCTTCGCAGAGCCGCTCAACGCCCTCATTCGCCTCACCGAGTGCGATCGAGGCCAGCGGCGCCTCGGCGCCCCGCAAAAAGGCGCGGAGATCCTCAAACGAGCGAAATTCGTTTTCGTAGAGCAGGCGCGCGCGCATATCGATCAATCGCTCGAATCGATCGCGGTCAACCGATGAGAGGCCGCCATTCGCCGCCAGAAAATCGATCGCGGGATGGTCTCGCCGCCCGCCCTCCCGCATGACGGCGTCCAGCGCCTCGCGCCACCATTGGAGCCTGATTTCGCCCAGAGGCGGTTCGCTGACCGCGGCCGGAATTCGCCTTATCTCTTCATGAATGACAAAGATTGCAGCAACACGGGCGCGGTCCGGCCGCGAGGCGTATCGCTCGGACAATAAGAAGTCCTCGTCCCTCGGCGTCATCGATTTTTCGAGGATCATTTCCGGTTCCGCCCCCCGCCGCCGGAGCACTCGCACGCCCGGCGCCGCGCGGCAACCGCGGCTATCCCTGCGACGGCCCAAAAAAACCGGGGCCCCTTTCAGGGCCCCGGCCAATCAAACTGATCGGGTTGACGATCAGAAAGTCTTGCGCACCGACACAAAGGCGGTCCGGCCAGTGAGATCATAACCGACGCCGACCGGCACGTTGTAGACCGAAGTCAACACGCCGTCCGCATCGACCAGTTCCGGGCCGCGGTTGAAGACGTTGCGAAGACCCGCCGTCATCACCCAGTCGCCCGGCGCCCAGGTAAACGACATGTTATGGACGAAGTAGTTGGTCGTGTAATCGACGGGCGCGCAGGTATCGCCGTTTGCGAGCGGCCGGTTCGGGCCCGGCGCAGGACACGCAACGTCAAAACCGAAGTTTTGACCATAGGTGTCTTCCTTGCCGCCGCCAATCCAACGCGTCAGCCAGTTGAACCGGAAGTCGCCGGTGCCGACGAGCAGGCTGGCGTTGCCGCGCCAGGTCGGCGATTCCGTTTCGCCCGCATTGTCGTCAATCGAACCGAGGACTTCGACTTCCTGTTCGAAGAGCTGCGACAAACGCACATCGAGAGAGGCGTCGAACGGCCTGTCGAAGGCCTCGAAATCCTTCGTCAGGAGAACGTTGTAGTCCAT